>CANROQ010000036.1 GCA_947632295.1 uncultured Bacilli bacterium | reverse complement strand
TCATCGATATTTTGTAATTCCAATATGACTATATCATTATCTATCTCGAGTAATAAATCGACAATACCGGCTTTTTGATATTCATTTGATTTGATTAATTCAGGATTTAAATAACTAACATGATTTACTTTTATGCCAAATAAATCGAATAATAATATTTTTAAATATTTTTCTTCAGTGAATATTTTTTTAAATAGATGATCGTTGGTTAATGTGTAAAAATTCATTATATTAACTACTAGTTAAATTATATATCAAGATTTTACTTATTTCAAGTATTTTTTACTAATTTTAACTAGTAATAACTCACCTCCAATTATAATATACAAAATAACTATACTAAAACCCTTTTTAAAATCAAAAAAATTGCAAAAAATTGCAATTAAGAAATAACTTTTAAAATTACCTCAACAGTTGTTCCTTTGTTTTCTATAGATGAATAATTTATTTTACCATCGTGAGCCTTAATAATTTCTTTTGATAATGATGTTCCCAAACCTGTTCCATTTTTTTTCGTAGTAAAGAAAGGTTCGGCAAATTTTTTTAAAACTTCATCACTCATTCCTTCCCCATTATCTTCGATATAAATTTTGACATTTTTTTCTTCTAAATTACTATATATCCTAATTATACCACGATGTTTATCGGGAATTGCTTCGACGCTATTTTTAATAAGATTAATAAAAACTTGTTTCAAACGATTATAATCGCCATCTATATATAATTCATCATCAGGTATTTCTAATTTTAAGTCAATATTTTTATTTTTTAAAATTGGTTTAATACTATCGACCACGTCATCTATTAACAAATATATATCGATTGATTCTTTATCAATATTAACAGTTGTAATTGATAAAAAATCTTGCAAAAGAATTAAAACTCTCTCAATTTCTTCTCTTAAAATTGGAATGTATTTAGCGCTATGTTCGGCATTATTTGTATCAAACATATCTAAATAACCTTTACATACTGCAATTGGATTTTTAATTTCATGAGTTATTTTAAACAAAGATGTACGAATTTGTTTTTCTTGTTCTAATTCTTTTAAACTCATATGATATTTAATAATTTCTTCACCCTTTTCAAATAACAAAGTTGTAAAGTAAATAGTTAAATATAAAATTAAGATTAATATTAGAATTTGACCAAAAAATTCGATATAATTAATTTTCATATTAGGATTAGAATAAACATTAACTAAAGTAAAGAAAAAGGCTTTTACAATAATAAAGGCATTAATATATTTATCATTAAAATTTTCCTTATTGCGTAATCCTAAATATAATAATCCATAGATAATATACTCAATTATTATTAAAACAGCATTTAAATTAAAAGTACATATATAATATGCCATACTCATTAGCGATAACAAAATAACTGTAACCTTACGATTTTTTAAATAGGCTATTACTAATGAAACATTAAAAACTAGTGGTGCTAAATGTGGAAATATAGGATCAGTAAATTTCATAATAAGATAAAAAGAACTAACTAAAGCCAAATCTAAAAATAAATTATTTTCCTCTTTACAATAATTACGATTATAAGCAACATAAAATAAATATAATAAAAGTGGATAAGTTATATAAATAATACATAAAAATATATTCGCATATAAATTCATTAAAATTTCTCCTTTTTTTATAATATATATTATTTAAAAAGCGAAATTTGTCGAAAAAAGAAAAAAAGTGATGAAAATTATCACTTTAAATCGTCAATGTATTTTTTTAACTGTTTAGTTTCTTCACCTAATATAATTTTAAGTTGATTGTCGATTTCAACAATTCCTTGAGCTCCTATTTTTTGAATACCTTCTTTATTGACAATATCGACATTTTTTAACGTCACAACAAAACGTGATTTTAAAGCCTCATAACTTATAATATTGTCTTTTCCACCTAAATATTCAACTAATTTATTAGCTTCAATCTTAAAATCTTTCTTCTTTGATTTTGTAATTGCAAGCGCAATTATAAAAAGTACAACAGCAATTATAATATATTGCCACATATTTTCCATTTTATCACCAATTATATTATACTATATTTTTTTAAATTAAGCATTATTTTTTTAAAGTTTCCATAGCAGCACGCATAGTTAAGTCATATTTAACCATTTCTATACCACCAAATAATTTTAAAAATTCATCTTTTTTCATTTGATATTTTTCTGCTAATTTATTTGCTTCATCTGAAGCCTGTTTATCATCAATTTCAATTTTTTCTTGTTTTGCTATTTCTTCTAACATTAAACGATATAAAACACGTTTTTCTGCTTCGGCATGCATTTGATCTCTAAGAGCTTGTTCATCAGAGTTTGTAAATTGATAAAACTGTTTTAAAGTTAAACCTTGCATTTTTAAATTTTCTTCATATTGTTTTAACATACGATCAATTTCTTCATGAATCATTGGATGTGGAATATCAACTTCAACATTTTTACTTGCTGCTTCTAATAGGTCATCAAAATATTTATTTTCACTCACTTGTTCTTTTTGAACACGAATATTTTCTTCTACTTGTTTTTCTAAAGCCTCTTTCGAATCGATACCATCAAGTGCTAAATCAGCAAAAAAGTCTTCATCGATTTCTGGTACTTTTACCATTTTTACTTCATTTACTTTAACTTTGAAAACAGCAGGTTGTCCTTTTAATTCTTCACTATGATAATCCTCAGGGAAAGTTACATTTATTTCTTTTTCTTCACCCTTTTTCATTCCAATTAATTGTTCTTCAAATCCAGGAATAAAAGTATTTGAACCAATAGTTAGTGAATAATTTTCACCCTTACCACCTTCAAAAGCAATACCATCCTTAAATCCTTCAAAATCGATAATCGCAATATCTCCATTTTCGATTTTGCCATCTTTTTCAACATTTTCTGCAAATCTCTTACGCATATTCTCAATATTTTCTTCGATTTCTTTCTTTGTAACTTTAACAGTTTCTTTCTTAACACCTAAACCTTTATATTTACCTAATTTAACAGTTGGTTTTAAAGTTAAAATAAATTTAAATTCAACACCTTTTTCATCAACTGAATTTAAGTCTACAAGTGGTTGGGAAACAATTTCCAAATCTTTATTTTCATCTAACATTTGATCATAAGCATCCCCTAGACACATATTCATCGCATCGTTATATAAAGATTCTTTACCATATTTTTTCAAGAAAACTTCCTTTGGTGCCTTTCCAGGTCTAAAACCATCGATTTTTACCTTTTTAACGGCTTTTTTATAGGCTTCATCCAAAGCATTTTGCCATTTTTCCCCTTCTACTTTAATTACTATTTCCTTTTCGTCTTTATTAGCCATCTAAATCCTCCTCAAATTAATACTATTATAGTATATAATATTTTTGTCTTTTTTACAATCTTTTTCTTTATTTTATATAGAAAAAAGCACTATAGTGCCTTATGCGATTGCAACAATTTCTACATCATATTTTCCATTAGGACTATCAACTGTTACAACTGTACCAACGGAAAGACCCATAATAGCGTTAGCAATTGGTGATTCATTCGAAATTTTATTTTCAAACGGATCTGCTTCTTTACTACCAACGATTGTGTAAACTTCAGTTTCATCATCATCGATATATTTTAAAGTAACTTTCGTTCCAATTGATACTTTATCAGTTTTAACGTCTTTGATAACAACGGCGTTTTCAATCATTCTTTCTAGTTCGACAATTCGACCTTCAACTTGAGCCTGTTCAGTTCTAGCTGCATCATATTCAGCATTCTCACTTAAATCACCTAAGGCTCTAGCATCTTTCAAAGCAGCAATAACTTCTGGTCTTTTTTCTAATTTTAAAAATTCTAATTCCTTTTTCATTTCATTTAAACCATCTTCGGTTAAATAAACTTCTTTTGTATTTGAATTTGACATTTTCTTCACCTCATAATTTTTTCTCAATCTAACAAGTCTACAAAATAATACTACGGATTTATTAGTTTGTCAACATTTTTAGATTAATTTTCATTTTAAAATTTTTATTTATATTGAATATTATATTCAAAAATTATCATTTAATTACTAAGACTATAAGTTTTTATTTTATTTTTATTTTTCTTATACTTAATAGCCCTTAAAATTAAATCTAATTCTAGTTTAAAATTATGACTTATATCATAAGGATATACATAATTTTCATCTAAAATATCTGCAAGTAATTCTTTACTATAAACCAATTCTTTAAAATCGATAAAAACGGAATTAAAAGTGATATTACTATCTAGATACATCTCGCAAAATTTTAATGCCACATCTACTGCAAAATCACTATCAAAATATTTATGATGGACAAACCCAAATTTATCTACTAAATTAAAGCAAGGATTATTTCTAATTGCTACTGCTAAACAAGAAGCTTTTTCATAAATTTCCAATTCATTAAAATTATTTGCTGACATACTTTGACATTCACTAATATAATCTTTTAATAAATGCTTTAAATAGTGATTAGAATCATCGATATGCAAAGATAGATAATCTAAATTCTTTCCATCATCATAAATTTTTTCATATCTACTTGCCACATCCTTAAAACAAGTACTAATTAAATTTAATTCATTTTGTGTATTCATATTTCTCCTTATCTTTTTATACGCATCATATCATTTGGATGCACAGTTTCAAAAATTCTTATTTTAACGATTTGTTTTGGATGCCTTACTATCTCAATAACATTATTATCTTCATCATATATTTTAGAAATGGAGAAAGTAATACTTGATATAGATGGTCCAAAAATTTCTACTAAATCACCTTTTTTAAAATAATTGCGTTGTTCGATTGTTGCCAAATGACTAACTATATCATAATCTAATACTACGCCTAAAAAATCTTGATTAGAAACTTCCACTCGTCCATTATAATATTGACAATTGACACCATAATTGCCGTCAAAAAATTGTGGTATAGAATCACGATTAGCGCAATTACGTAAAATTTTTTCATATTCTACATTATAACTATAATGACTTGGATCACTTAAATATTCATCAATTGCTTTTCTATAAATATTTACGATTGTAGCCACATAATATGTAGAACGCATACGACCTTCTATTTTAAAAGAATCGACACCTAAATTAATTAAATTTGGAATATATTTTAACATTGATAAATCTTTCGTACAAAAAGTAAAATCTTTATCACCTTGAATATTTTTAAGATTTTCATCTAATAGTTTAAAATCCCAACGACAAATTTGACTACAACCACCACGATTAGAGTCACGATCGGTTAAAAAATTCGATAAAACACACCTACCACTATATGAAGCACACATCGCACCATGAATAAAATATTCTAGTTCAATATCGATTTTATTTTTTATTAATGCAATATCTTCCCTTGACGATTCACGGGCTAAAACAATTCGCGAAACACCTTGGTTTTTAAAAAATTCGATGGCCTCATAATTCAAAGTTGATTGTTGCGTCGATAAATGTACTGGTAAGCTAGTATGTTCTACTGCCAAATCAATTATAAAAGGATCACTTACAATAATCGCATCAACTTTAAGTTTATCTAATTCTTTCAAGTAATCGATAATCTTTTCTGCTTCCTTATTATGTAGTGAAATATTAACGGTAACATATATTTTTTTCTTTAAATTGTGAGTAAAAGAAACTGCTTCTTTTAATTCTTCTTTAGAAAAATTAATAGCGTTTGCTCTCAGGCTAAATAAATCTCCACCAACATAAACAGCATCTGCTCCATACAAAAGCGCAATTTTAAGTCGTTCCATATCGCCAGCTGGCGCTAATAACTCTGGTCTTTTTAAATTTTTATCCATTTTTCTTCACCTTATAGACAGTATTTTTATATAAAAAACCGGTATCACTTTTATAATTTAATAACATATTTATTTTATCGAATATTTCTTTTTGATTTTCATTTGTAAGTTTATAAAAAAGAAGCATTATCGATTTAAATAAAGAAGATTCAATGTTAAAACTATTAAATACAAAATAAGCAATATTTTTTTCACTTAATTCGTTTATCTCTTGCGCTAAATTCAAAATATTATTCGAATAAACAGTAACCACATTAGTACTCGTAATTGGATAGATATTATTTTCTTTTTCTAAATAATTTATTTTAGAATTATCTTGTAAATTAAATTTTGATAAATAATTTTTAACTAGTGGTCTTTTAGATGTAAACATTGGTATAAAACCAAAAACATTCATCATAAGTGGACAATTAGTATTATCTTTAATATCTAAAATTTCTTTTTTAGTAAGTTCACTTGATAAAAAACTTCCATAAACACCATTTTTACACCAATAATTTATCGTATAATAATTAGTAACTAAATGTTCTTGATGCCAAAATAACTTCAAATTTAAATTTAATTTTTTATTTAAATTAACAATCGCAATATCATAAAAAATTAAACCATCTAAATCTAATTTTGATAATTCAACTAAATTACTTGTTAATTCATCTATATCAGCATTATGCATATTTTTATTTAAACTTATAAAAATTTGCTTTTGTAAACTTTTACATAACTTTATAATATCTTTTATCTCTTCTAGCGAAAAAGTTATTGGTAAATTTACACTAAAATTATTTAAACCTAATATAAATCCATCACAAAGATCAAGCAAATTTAAAATTTGTTCTTTTGAACTTGGTATAACAATAAATTTACTCATTTTATCACTCCATTTACTACATTAATATTAAAATATGATACAATAATATTGTTGATAGGAGGATTTAAACATGGTGGAAAAAAATTTAATGAATAGTACTCAAAAAAATGAAATATCTACTAAAAACATAAATAATAATCAAAATGTAACTGAAAGTAGAAAGTTAGATATTTCTAATGAAGCAGCTATTAATAATGAAGTTTTTAATAAAAATAATAAACCAAAAACTTTAATTAAAAGAAAATTTTAAGAATAATTTATTATTCTTTTAATTTATACTTTTTTCACTATTATCAAACTCTTTATCCATTAATAATTCATGCATAAATTCTTCCTTATTAGCAACATATATTTCTTCAATTCTATCAACACGACATTTTTCGGAAGTTAAAATTGCTTCAATTTTCAAAACGGCATTTTTAACCTCATCATTGACAACTACATAATTATATTTATTAATTTCGTTTAATTCTTGATACGCTGTTTTAAAACGCGTAATCATTTGTTCTTTAGTTTCACTACCGCGCGCAATAAGGCGTTTCTTTACTTCTTCCATAGATGGGGCTAATATAAAAATTAAAATCGTTTCTGGAAATTTTTCTTTAATGATTTTAGCGCCTTGTACTTCGATTTCTAAAATGACATCATGGCCCTTACTTAGCTGTTGTTCGATTTCCTCTTTTGGAGTTCCATAATAATTATCATGTACTAAAGCATATTCTAAAAAATCATTATTCGCAATTTTTCGTTCAAACTCATCCTTACTTACAAAATGATAAGTTACATCTTGAATATCTCCTTTTCGAATTGGTCTTGAAGTATAAGATGTCGACAAAATTAAATTACTATTACGTTTTAATAATTCGGCTATAACCGTTCCTTTTCCAGCACAAGTTGTACCAGAAATAATAATTAATGAACCTCTTTTTTTATTTTTAATCATATATCCCCTATACTATCATTATTTATTATAACGTTTAAATAATGACAATGCCTTTCTTATTGAAATTTCACTATCAGTATAATCACAACCATTTTTTTCAAGTAAATTATTAAATGGTTCAACGATTTCATAGGCATCTTCACCAATAAGTAAAGTACCATCTATATATTGTTTATCTAAATCATAAAAACGATTATTATTTAGATTTAAAATTAAATCATTACTATTATAAAATAAACAATTATAAATATCATAATCACAATATATTTTTTGATGTTTAGAATTCTCGATTGTACAATTATAATTATTGATTAATTTAGCGCTACTATTTTTAAGTAAACATTCATATACTATATTTTGCTTATCGATAATTATTTTATTGTCTTCATAAACTTTATACTTTTCACAAAAATATAATTTACCAAGGTTAAAAGAATTAATTGATAAATTATTATAATCATATAAACTTTCAAATGAAGTAAAAAAATTTAAATTAAATAAACATTTAAAGCAAATGATGGCTTCTTTAAATGTCATTTGTTTAGGCATCTCATAATTAATTTTAGGTAGAATTTTTTTTAAGGAGATTAAATTATGAATATTATCAATTTGATAAATTCTTAAATCATTTAAACAAATTAGTTCACTACCTTTTTTATAAAAAATAGCTAAAATAAAATTGTTATTCTTATCATCACTAGGTATAAATAATGCATAATCTTTAGGTTTTCGTTTTAATAATTGTTCATTATTATAATTACCAATTAATTCGCCAACATAGTAGTTATCTATATCGTATTTTATCGATTTTTCACTTGGCAATGGTTTTGTAAACTGCATAATTATACCTCCTTTAAATTTTAATATAGAAAAAGCCCCTAAATAAAGGCTTTTATTTTTATATGGTGACTCGTATGGGTTTCGAACCCATGAATACCACCTTGAGAGGGTGGCGTGTTAAACCACTTCACCAACGAGCCATTAATAATATCAATTGATATTACTAATTTTAACATATTCATTATGAGATTTCAAGTTTTTTAATTTTATATCAAAAAAATTTTAAGTGTTAATAATTATGATAAGTTTTAGCAATATTACTAGCTACTACTAACCCATCGATA
>CANROQ010000035.1 GCA_947632295.1 uncultured Bacilli bacterium | reverse complement strand
CCTATAAGTGTAACTAATCCATTTTCTAAATAGGGTAGTAATAGATCTTGTTTATCTTTATTTAAACGATGAATTTCGTCCATAATTACAACCATTCCGTTATACATTTTGGCTTCTTCAATAATTATATCGAAATCTTTTTTATTGTTTATAGTTGCATTTAACATACGATATCTTAAACCTAATTGTTCCACGATTGCACACGCAATAGTCGTTTTACCAATACCAGGTTTACCATATAAAATCATCGAAAATAATTTTTTATTATTGACTAGATTTCTAATTATTTTATTTTCACCGATTAAATGTTGTTGTCCAACTACATCATCAAGATTTTTTGGACGCATTTTAATAGCTAATGGTTCCGTCATAATATCACCTAATATTTATTTTATCAAAAATAAACCTAAAATAAAAGTTTAATAGAATATATGGTCTATATAACACTTATTTGACATGTAAATTTATTTTGACAAATTTATACAACTAGTTTATAATTATAATGGTGGATGGTATATGAAAGAATTAAAATATAATGAATATTTTAAACAAGAAGGAAAAGATTTCATAAATTATCTACTAATCGATAAAAAGTATAGTGAAGATACTATTTTTGCTTATAAAAATGATTTAGATAAATTCTTTTTATTTTTTAATGATAAAACTATTGAAAATATTGATAAATTCAATTTGCGAGAGTATGTAAAATACTTAAATTCATTAAATTTAAAGCAAAAAACAATATCTCAAAATATTTCAACATTAAGATCGTTTTATAAATTTTTAATGATTGATAAAAAGATTGATGAAAATCCTATGATGTTTATCGATTTACCGAAAATACCTAAAAATCTACCTAATGTTTTATCAGTTGATGAAATTGATAAATTACTAGATATTGAAGTAAAAGACAAATATACAGCCCGTAACAAAGCAATGTTAGAATTAATGTATTCAAGTGGACTGCGTATTAGTGAATTACTTAATTTAAAAGTTGTCGATGTATCGTTAGATGAAGCATTAGTTAGAGTTTTTGGAAAAGGTTCTAAAGAAAGAATTGTCCCAATTGGTGATTGTGCTTTAAAATATTTAGAAAAATATTTATTAATCTATAGACAAGAATTAATAACAAAACAAAATTCGGATTATTTGTTTTTATCTTCTCGTGGTGATAAAATGTCACGACAAGCATTTTTTAAAATAATAAAAGCAATTGCCAAAGAAAAAAATATAAAGACAGAAATTTCCCCACATACACTTAGACATTCATTTGCGACACATTTATTAAATTACGGAGCAGATTTGCGTAGTATTCAAGAATTATTAGGACACTCGGATATTTCAACTACACAAATATATACACATATTTCTAAAGGGAAAATAAGTGATGATTATATAAAAAGTCATCCGCATTCGAAAGAAGAATAGAAAGAGGCCTTAAATATGAATTATAAAAGAATTTTTCTTATAGTGTTAGATTCTGTTGGTATTGGTTCAGCCAAAGATTCTGATAAATATGGTGATGGTCCAACTAATACTTTAGGACATATAATTGAAAAAACTAATTTAAAATTACCAAATTTAGAAAGATTGGGTCTATTTAATCTCCTTGATTTAGAGGAGGTTAAAGCACTTGGTTATTACACTAAAGCACTGCCTGTTAGTAAAGGTAAAGATTCACTTACTGGTCATTTAGAAATGATGGGTATTAAAACAGATATACCACCTAAGACATTTACTGAACATGGCTTTCCAAAAGAATTAATTGAAGCAATTGAATATGAAACTGATCGTCATGTTATTGGAAATTGTGCAGCTAGTGGCACTGAAATTATCGAGCGTTTGGGTGTTGAACACATGAAAACAGGAAATTTAATTATCTATACCTCAATCGATTCTGTTTTGCATGTGGCTGCTCACGAATCGATCATTCCAACTAAAGAATTATATCGTATTTGTGAAATTATTCGTAAATTGACTTTAAAAGATGAATGGCGTGTTGGACGAGTTATTGCTGATCCTTTTAAAGGAAAACCTGGTGCTTTTGAAAAAACAGCCAATCGTCGTGACTATGCTATCGATTTAAATGAAAAAACTGTTTTAGAAAATTTAAAAGACAAAGGTTATGATGTTTTAACAATTGGAAAAATCAGTGATTTATTTAACAATAAAGGCATAACGGCTATGGCTAGGACGGTTGATAATCTAGACGCTATCAAAAAAATTGTTAAATTAATGAAAATAAATTTTACCGGTCTTTGTTTTGCTAATCTAAATGATTTTGATAGTAAATATGGTCACCGTCGCGATGTTGAAGGATATGCTAATGCTTTAAGTGAATTTGATAAATATCTTCCTAATATTGTCAATTCTCTAAAGCAAGGAGATTTACTAATCATTACTGCCGATCATGGCAATGATCCTACTTATATCGGAACTGATCATACGCGAGAAAATGTTCCTGTCTTAATATTTGCTAAAACGTTCAAAGAAAATGGTGAATTATCATATTTACAAACATTTGGTGATATTGGCGCTACTATTGCTGAAAATTTCGGTATCGATATGCCAAAAAATTGCAAAAGTTTTTTATCTAAACTTAAATAAGAATTAGTTTTTCTAATTCTTATTTTACTTATTTTTTGCTATAATATATGTGAGGGAGAAATAGTTATGATTCTAATAATAGCCGAAAAACCATCTTTAGCGAGAAATATTGTAGCTGGTATAGGTACAATGAAAAAATATGATGGTTATTATGAAAATCAAGAATATATTGTAACTTGGGCTTTTGGACATTTATTTACACTATATGATATCGAAGATTATAGTAATCAAAAAATTGAAAATCCTAGGTGGAATTTAGATAATATTCCCTGTTTTCCTAAAGAATTTAAATTTTCTTTAAAAAAAGATGAAAACAAACAAATCGATAAAGGTATTCTAAAACAATTTAATATTATTAAAACACTATGTAATAGAGATGATGTTACTAAAATAGTAAATGCTGGCGACTCCGATAGAGAAGGAGAGATAATAGTCCGTTTATGTATTAAAAATGCCTTAGAATCTAATAAAGAATTGTTAAGACTATGGTTACCCGATCAAACACCAGAAACAGTAAATCAAGGTTTGAATGAAATGAAAAATGAAACAGAATATGATAATCTTGCCAATGAAGGCTTTGCTAGAACTTATATCGATTGGTTATATGGAGTTAATCTAACACGTTATGCTACTTTAAAAACAGGAACACTTTTAAGAGTAGGTAGGGTTATCATACCAATCGTTAAGGCTATTTATGACCGTGATAAAAATATTCGAGAATTTATACCTGATATTTATTATGGAATAACTTCCAATGCATGTACTAATGGAGAAGAAATCGAATTAAATTCTAAAGAAAAGTTCGATAAAAACGAATTGGAAAAAGCCCAAAAATTATGCAATTTATATAATCAAGAAAAAGCAATTGTCATATCTAAAGATGTAAAAAAAGATATTTTAGCGCCTGGAAAACTATATTCTTTAACTAAATTACAAAATTATTTAGGAAAAAAATATAAAATGCCTATGGATAAATCTTTAAGTATTGTCCAAAAATTATACGAAGAAGGATATCTAACTTATCCAAGAACCAATTCTGAATATTTAGCAACTAATGAAAAAGATAAAATTAAAAAAATTCTAGAAAATGTTTTAAAACTTGGTTATCCTGTTAAATTTAAAGATAAGAAAACCATTTTTGATGATAGTAAAATCGAATCACATTCGGCCTTAACGCCAACTTATAAAATTCCCGAACAATCCAAATTAACTCCTGATGAAAAAATTGTATATTTTTCCGTTTTAAATCGTTTTATTGCTGTTTTTTGTAGTAATGATTGTAAAATTGAAAAAACTGAAATTAAAATAAAATTAGGCAATTTAGAAGAATTTATTTTAAAAGGTAATGTCATTATTCAAAAAGGATGGACGGAATATGATGAATATAGTAAAAATGATAAGATTTTACCTAATTTAAATATAAATGATGAAGTTAACATTAAATTTGAACCAAGAGAAAAGAAAAAAACGCCACCTAAACACTATACAATTGAAACTTTAAATAATTATTTAAAAAATCCTTTTAAAGATGATAAAAATAAAATTGATGAAGAAAATGAAGATGATAGTGAAGAATATAAAGCCATATTTGAAGGTTTAGAATTAGGTACTGAAGCAACTAGAACCGGAATTATCGATAATGCGATTAAAAGCAAATATATCGAATTAAAAAAAGATGTTTATTATATTTTACCAGGTGGAGAATATTTAATTGAATCATTGAGTCAAATGAATATTAATATGGATAAATATAAAACTAGTACATTAGGTCAAGGATTAAAAAAAGTATTTCATGGCGAAATTACTATTGACGATGTCGTTGAACTGACTAAAAAAGAAATCAGTAAAGTTTTTGATAAAAGTAATAATAATGGTTTAAATACCGATACAGGCTTTTTTAATGATGTTGTAGGTATTTGCCCATTATGTGGTAAAAACGTCGTTAAAACACGCTACAATTATGGTTGTACAGGTTATAAAGAAGATTGTAATTTTAAAATTAATTTTGTTATTTGTAAAAGAGTTATATCCAAAAATATGGCAATCGATCTTTTAAAAAATAAAAAAACATTTAAAATAAATGGTTTTAAATCAAAAAACGATAAAACTTTTTCAGGTTATTTAGTTTTAGATGATAATGGTAAAATTAATTTTAGTTTTGAATAATATTAAATAAATTTTATTTTATAGCATATAATTTATTGGTGATAATTATATGGACAAAGCCACTATTTCAGCCTTTTTGCTAACAACTATTGCTGGATTTTCGACTTTAATTGGTAGTATTGTAATATTTATTAAAAATCGTGATAAAAATAAAATAATATGTGCTTCCTTGAGTTTTGCAGCCGCTGTTATGATTACTGTATCGTTTACTGATTTAATTCCTGAATCATTAGCATTATTTACTAATAAATATGTTACTATTTTTTCAATTATTTTACTTTTAATTGGTATAAATATTGGTTTAATCTTATCGTTTTTAATTGATAAATATTTACCTGATAATAATTTAGAAAAAAATGGTAAATTATATAGGGTAGGAATATTTTCAATGCTCGCAATTATTTTACATAATATTCCGGAAGGAATGGCTACTTTTATGGCGAGTAATGCCGATATAACACTTGGAATATCACTTACAATTGCGATTGCCTTACATAATATTCCAGAAGGTATAAGTATATCGGTTCCAATTTATTATGCCACGAATAGTAAATTAAAAGCAATTATTTATACAGCATTATCTGGATTATCAGAATTGTTTGGAGCCATTATTACTTACTTATTTTTAAAGCCTTTAATTAATGATACCATTATGGGTTTATTATTTGCTATTATCGCAGGAATTATGCTACATATAGCTATCTATGAACTCTTACCAACTGCTAGTAAATATAATTATCGAAAATTAATGATTATATTATTTTCATTTGGCATTTTATTTATGTTAACTAATCACTTTATTTTTAATTAAAATCGTTGTAAAATAGAGTAGGTGAGTGGTTATGGAAAAAGTATTTAGATATCAACCTAAAGGCGTTTGTGCAACAAAAATGATTTTTACAATTGATAATGATATAATTAAAAATGTGGAAATAATAGGTGGGTGTCCTGGAAATTCCCAAGGAGTTGCTAAATTGTGCATCGGTAGAAATATCGATGAAATAATTTCAATATTAAAAAATATAAAATGTCGTAATAAACCAACATCTTGTCCAGATCAATTAGCAACGGCTTTAGAACAATATAAATTATTAAAATAAAAGAGACATAAATTAGTCTCTTTTTTCGGGTTATCTACAATCTGTATTAGCAAAATTGTTGTTTTGGCTATTAGTAATATTACTATTTGATTCATTAGTGAATCCAACATCATTACTTTTAGCATTACTATTTGCATTATTACTAATATTGTTATTATTTTTATTAGTAATATTAGCATTTGATTGCATTTTATTTTTTTTCATTTTGATCACCCAATATTATTATTAACTATAAAATATTAATTATACATTAAGCGAATAAAATTAAGATTATAATTACAATTGACGCAATTATTAAACCAATAAAAGCATATAATAATTTACCAACACTAGAACGAAAAATACTTTTAATAAACTCCATACAAACCTCCAAATAAAATTATCAATTAAAATATTGCTAGTTAACATAATATAAATTATACGAACCAAAATATTATTTATTTTTTCTATATTTTTATTATAACATTTATATAAATATCTTTAAATAATATTATGTATTTTATTAAAATTTTAGTTTAAATTTAACAAAATTTAACAGTTATTTATAAAAACTAATTTGTTATTTATTATCTATAAATATTTATTTTTTTATTTATTTTATAACAATATAATTATATTTATGAGCATTTTAAAACACATTTTTATCTTCATTAAGACAATTATACATCTATTTTTCGTTTTAGAAGCGTATATTTATCTTAAAATTTGTTAAATTAAAATAGGGGACTTTAATATACAACTCCCCTATTTTTTAATTAACTTTTCTAGATTGAATTTCTGCAATTTTTTCTAAAACTTCAGCTGTATTTTGACTATTTATTTCAGTATAACCAAGTTCACGAAGTGCTTGAACTTTAAGCATATTTAATTCTAATGTACGACTCATTTTTTCTTCCATTTTATGTTCAATTTGGTTAACAAAACGTTTATGTGATTCAGCTAATTTAGTTTTAGAAGCACCACCATTATTATAAAGTGACATTGCTGAGAACATAATACTTTCAAAAATAAATTGTTCATCTTCATCAAAAGCAAATTCAGTTGGTTTGATCGCACCAGTTGCTTTAGCCATATATGCTAAAATGTATTTTAATTCTTTAGATGTTTCCATAGCCTGTAAATAATAATATAAATATCTATAAGCATTGTATGAATCATCATCGTCATCATCGTCTAAATTTTCTTTTAATAACTCAATAATATTATGTAATAATTCTTTTTGTTTTTTACCGATACCATTATATAAACTATTATCGACAAATTCTATCTTTTGTGAACTATCAAATAGACTATTAATACGTGTTTCAACGCTTAAAATATAATCAGTATCTACTTTAATATTATTAACATCTTCAGCCGATTTTACACCTAATAAATTTAATAATAAAACTTTTTTATCTTTTGGCCATTTATTGATATCATCCAATTCCAAATAATTATATATCATTTGACGTGATACGCCTAAAACTTTAGCCAATTTTACTTTAGAAATACCTAATTCATGTAATATATCGTTTAATCTATTCATCATGTACCCTCCTACTATCATTTTACCATTAATATGTCAAATGTCAAGTGTAAAGCATTAGTCTAGTTTTGCTATTTTTTACAAATACCAAAGTTTTTGGCCATTTTTTCTTACTTCTTTAATAATACCTCCACCTAGGCATTCTTCTCCATCATAAAATACACAAGCCTGTCCAGGTGTAACTGCTTTTACTCCTTGTGGATATTTTACGACAATCTCATCATCAGCATAGTCAATTTCAACATCATTATCCATTTGTCGATAACGAAATTTAGCAGTACATTTTTTTGGTTTATGATCACTTATCCAATTTACTTGTTCAATTATAGCCTCAGTACTTATTAAATAGTCGTTTTTTTCATTAAATGCTACATATAAAATGTTTTCATTAATATTTTTACCAACTACAAATAACTTATCGTCATTACCACCTAAATTTAAACCTTTTCTTTGACCAATTGTATAATACATTAAACCAATATGTTCTCCAACAATTTCATTATTATCAATATTTACAATTTTTCCAGGAATATTAGGTAAATAATTTTTTAAAAAATCTTTAAAATTACGTTCACCAATAAAACAAATACCTGTAGAATCCTTTTTATGAGCTGTAATCAAATTATGTTCTTCAGCTATTTTTCTAACATCACATTTTTGCATATCACCAATTGGAAATAAAACATTTTCAAGTTGTTTTGAAGATATTTGCGATAAAAAATAAGTTTGATCTTTATTTTCGTCTAATCCTCGATATAATTTACCATCTTTAACTCTAGCATAATGTCCAGTTGCTATAAAATCAGCCCCTAATTTTTTTGCTTCTTTGACAAAGGCATCAAATTTAATATATTTATTGCACATAATATCTGGATTAGGAGTCCTACCATGCTTTAATTCATCTAAAAAATAAGTAAATACATAATCCCAATATTCTTTTACAAAATCAATTCTATGTAAGGGAATATTTAATTTGTTGCAGACTGCTAAAGCATCATTATAATCTTGTTCTTGTGGACAAATATTATTATTTAAAGTAGGATTTCCTAAAACATCATTGTTAACCATACTATCCCAATTTCGCATAAATAAACCGATTACATTGTATCCTTCTTCTAATAATTTGATAGCAGCAACACTACTATCTACTCCCCCACTCATACCTACAACTACTGTTTTCATTCTATCATCACCAACTGTTATAATTATATCATATTTTATACAAAATAAAAATCGTTATCAAAAACGATTTTATCTTATTTTATAAAACTGATATTGCCAATTTCATTAAAATTGGAGTGACAAAAACTTCTATTGCTGATGTTAAAATAATAATTATGATTGAAATAACTAATATTCTAATATATTTATGCATTATAAATTTAAAATCCAAGGTTTGCCTTTTAACGATAGTTTGTAACATTTTAAGTGAAAGTGATAAAGAATACATAACTAAAATCATATATATAAAAATGTTAATAATCATATGCGGAAAGATGTATGAAAGCGC
>CANROQ010000034.1 GCA_947632295.1 uncultured Bacilli bacterium | reverse complement strand
TAACTACCATCATATCTTGCATTGTTGCTTTTAATTCACTATTTTCTTGTAATAATTGATACATACCATTTTTTAAATTTGAAATTTCAGAGACTATTTGTTCCATTGAAACATTACTATTCATTAGTAATCACTTCCTTACTATTTATAGAATAACAAAAGTAAAAATATTTTGCAAGTCTTCTATCTTTTTTTTACAAAAACTGTACATTTGCATTAGCATTTTTTTAAAATTTTAATAAAATATATTGAATACTAGATGGGAGGTATATTATGTATTATTACGGCGGATATCAAGGATACGGTAATGGCTGTGGCTATGGTGGCCAAGGCGGATATGGTTATGGCGCTGGCTACGGAGCTGCAATTATCCTAGTATTATTCATTTTATTAGTAATCATTATTGGTGCTCGATCATTTGGTAATGGTTGTAGCAACAATTGTGGTAATAATTGTAATTAAGGGGAAGAAAATTCTTCCTTTTTTCATATTTAACTTTATAAATTTTCATAAAAATGATAAAATGTTATATGGAGTGATGCACAATGTTTAAAAAATTAAACATATTAGATGAAAAAGACAAACGATTGCGTCAAATTTCAGAAGAAGTAACATTTCCAATAAGTAAGGAATATAAACAATTAATTCAGCGTGCCATTGACCATTTAACTTATAGTCAAATCGAGGAGTATGAAAAAAAATATGACTTACGACCAGGTATGGGATTAGCCTTTCCACAATTAGGAATAAATAAAAGAATTATCATAATTGTCGATGAAGTTGATGATGGCATTTTTGAAAACTATGTTATGATAAATCCCAAAATTGTCAGCAATTCTGTTGAGATGATAGCAGCCGAGGCTGGTGAAGGATGTCTAAGTGTCAATCGAGAAGTTGAAGGACACGTTTTAAGATATGCGCGTGTTACTGTGGAAGGTTTCGATGAAGATGGAAATAAAATTAAAGTTAGAGCCCGAGAAAATTTATCGATTGCTTTTCAACATGAAATAGATCATTTAAATGGAATTTTATTCTACGATAGAATTGATAAAAAGAAAAAATTCTATTCTGATAATGAAATTAGATTAATATAAAGGGGAATTAAGTATGAAAAAAATATTAAAAATTGCATTATTTGTTTTTTTAGCCTTTGCTTGTCCAATTATAATTTATAATTTTGAACTAAAAATCGAAGATTTAGAAGAAACACCTAGTTTAGTTGAAAAGCAAAACTCTTTAGAAGAAGAATTTTTAAAAGATATTAATGACTACACCTTTGAAAATCCTAAAGTAATTGTCGATCCCTATGGTATTTCACCATTAACTGCTTTAGTCATTTTTAAAACAAATGATTTAACTACTCCAACTGTTACTATCAAAGGAAAAGACGAACTTACAACTTATGAACACACATTTACACAAGATAATATTCATATGTTACCTATTTATGGATTATATGCGGATACTGAAAACGAAGTTATAATTTCGATAAATGGTAAAGAAAATACTTTAAAAATTCAAACTGATCCACTACCAGAAAATTTTGTTATACCATCAAGTGTTAAAGCCACAAAAGATAAATTAGATGATTCACTTTATTTTTTTACACCATCTAGTTCAGGTTATACTTGTGCCTATGATGTCAATGGCGATGTTAGATGGTATTTAAGTGATTATTTTATTTGGGATATTAAACGTTTAAATAATGGACATCTACTATTAAGTAGTAATCGATTAGTAAATAACCCTTATTATATGACAGGTTTAATGGAAATGGATCTTTTAGGCAAAATTTACTATGAATATAAACTTCCTGGTGGTTATCATCACGATGTTTATGAAATGCCTAATAGTAATTTGTTAGTTGCTAGTGATAATTTTGATAGTGGCACTGTCGAAGATTATGTTGTCGAAATTGACCGTACAACAGGTGAAATCGTTAAAACTTTTGATTTAAATGACATTTTGCCAACTGAGGCAAGCCCAAGTGAAAATTGGACTGCTTATGATTGGTTTCATAACAATGCCGTATGGTATGATGAAGCAACTAATTCGATAACACTATCAGGTCGCCATCAAGACGCAGTTATCAATATCGATTATAAATCTGGTACTTTAAATTGGATTATTGGTGATTCAACTAATTGGCCAAACGAATATCAAAAATATTTCTTTAAACCAATCGATAATGATTTTGAATGGCAATGGAGTCAACATGCAGCCATGGTCTTACCAAATGGAAATATTTTCTTATTTGATAATGGCAACAATCGTTCAAAAATAAAAGAAAATTATATTGCAGCGGAAAATAATTATAGCCGTGGTGTCATTTATGAAATTAATACCCAAGATATGACCATTAAAACAGTATGGCAATATGGAAAAGAAAGAGGTAGTGACTACTACTCTCCATACATTTCCGATGTTGATTATTTAGATGAAAATCATTATCTAATCCATTCAGGCGGACATAATACTGTCGATGGAAAAGTTTCAAATAGTCCAGCTGGACTTACTAATACCGATAGCCTAAATAGTATTACCACCGAGTTATTAAATGATGAAGTAATTTTTGAAATAGAATTACCTACTAACAATTATCGTAGTGAAAAAATGCACTTATATTCCCGTGATGTTTATTCACCTGGTTTAGGAAAAACAGTTGGTGATATGGGAATTACTAAAACTAGTGGTAAAAGAAAATTTGTTTTATTCTCAAAAAATGGTGATGATATTGTCGATAAATACAATATTTCATTTACTAAAGAATATGATCGTCTAGTATTCACAGGTACATTCACTAAAGAAGATAAAGTTTCAATTATTTTAAATCGTATGAGTAGTCAAAAAAATTATGATTTAATTATATCTCATAAACCATATGCAGCTATGTGCGTCGATTTATTTAATCTAGATAATAATTCTGAAAATATTACTGTAACTAAATATATAAATGATTTAGGATTACATGATCGTTATGAAATTTATTTAAAAATAAATGGTACAACTTACAAAATGAATAAAGCGGTAACCTTTAACTAAAAAAATATGCGAAAAAGCATATTTTTTTATTTTTCAATATCTTCTAATTTAACACTTACTAATTTACTAACTCCCGATTCTTGCATCGTAATTCCATATAAGATATCCGCATATTCCATCGTTTTCTTTTTATGGGTAATTAAAATAAATTGTGTTTTTTCTTTAAGACCTTCTAAATACTTACCAAAACTATCGACATTAACCTCATCTAATGCTGCCTCAACCTCATCTAAAATACAAAACGGAACTGGTCTTGATTTAAGAATTGCAAATAATAAACTAATAGCAGTAAATGTTTTTTCACCACCTGATAGTAAGGAAATACTTTTTAAGGTTTTACCAGGAGGAGATGCAATAATTTCAATACCTGTTTCTAATAAATTAGTTGGTTCAGTCATTTTTAAATCGGCAGTCCCACCTTTAAATAATTCTTTAAAAGTTTGCTTAAAATTAGTTCTAATAACTTCAAAAGATTTAGAAAACTCCTTCTCCATTACCTCATCCATCTCAGTTATAATATCTAATAAAATATTTTCAGCATTTACTAAATCATTTCTTTGAGCAATTAAAAATTCATATCTTTGACTAATACGTTCATATTCTTCAGGTGCAGCCAAATTAACAACACCTAAATCCCTAATTATTTGTTTTAAATTATTGACTTTTACCCTAGCCTGTTCCTCACTTATTTCTAATTTATATAAACTAATAGCCTTTTCATAAGTCATATTATAAGTTTCATTTAAAATATTTAATAAATTATCAAGTTTAACATCCATTCTATTTACAAAAATTTCTAAATCTTTCAATTCTTTATTTTTAATGGATAAAGATGAATTTTCTTTTTTTAATTCATACTCATATTCACCTAATGACTCATTTAAATTATTTTTTTCTTTGATTAATCCTTCTAATTCACTAGCAACATTATCTTTGTTTTTTAAAGCATCATAATACCTTTTTAAAACTTCATCTTCTTCTTTTGATAAAGAATTATTAATAATATTATTAGTTCCATTTATTTCTAGATTATTTTTATTTAATATCTCATTTAAATTAAATAAATTTTTATTTTTACTATTAATTGACTCTTCGATTTCAACTTTATCTTTTGTTAATAAATATCTTTTATCTTCTAGCGATTTTAAATCATAATCAACTTGATTAATATCTTCTTCTAATAACTTTATCTGATTGTCAATATTATTCAAATCATTTAAACTTTTCTCTAATTCATACTTTTCACTAATAATATTTTTACTTTTATTACTATTACCACCTGTTAGTGAGCCACCGATATGAAATAATTCACCATCTAACGTAACAATTCGGTAACTATAATTTATTTTTCTACTTATCGTATTAGCGCTATCGATATCTTTAACCACAATAACATTACCTAATTGATTTAAGATAATATTTTCATACTTTTTATCATATTTCACTAAATTAGAAGCAAGGTCGATAAAACCTTCTATCGAAGAAATTAAAGTCATAATTTTAGAATCGACAAATCTTGGTTTAATAATATTTAATGGAAAAAAAGTAGCCCTTCCAATATTACTATTTTTTAAATAATTTATCGCCTCTTTAGCACATTGTTCGTTATCGACAACAACATTGCTAACACTCGCTCCTAAACAAGTTGAAATAGCCAAACTATATTCATCACTCACATCAAAAATATTTCCAACAATATTATGAATACCTCTTAATTTTGGATTATTTAAAATACTTTTAACAGCAAGTGGTAGTAGACTATTATTTTCAATACTTTCTCTTAACGTATCGATTTTATTTTCTAAATTAGACTTATATCGAACTTGTTCAGTTAGAGAAATATTTAATTTTTGACGTTTATTTTTTAAATTTTCAAACTCTATATCTTTTTCATTTAATAAATTAGTAATATCATTTAATCTATCATTTAATAATTTAATTTCATTATTAATATTATTAATATCCGTTTCTAATTTTAAACATTCTTCTTTTAAATTTAAAATATTAGTATGTAATTTTGAGTCGGAAACTTCATATTTTTTTCTTTCTAAAATAATTGATTTTTCACCATTGATTTTTTCAACCAAAGCCGTTAAGTCTAATAATTTAGTTTGATATTCTTTTATTTTTTCGTTAACTTCATTTATTTTTGTTTTAAATAATTCAATTTTAGCCTCACTAGTAGAATTATTTGAACTTAAATTTAAAATTTCATTATTTAAAATTTCAATTTTATTTTTACTATCCTGATATTTATAATTAATGTTAGTAATATCATTACTAATTAACGCAATTTCGATATTTTTAAGTTCATCTTGTGTTTCATTATATTTAAGAGCCTTTTCTCTTTGCTCTTTTAAAGGACCAACTTGAACTTCTAATTCACCAATAATATCGTCAACACGATGCATATTATCATGTGTTCGTTCCAATTTTTTTAAGGCTTCTTCTTTTCGCTTTTTATATTTTAAAACACCAGCTGCTTCTTCAAAAATAACACGGCGATCACTAGGCTTAGTTGAGATTATTTCTTCAATCTTACCTTGTGAGATAATATTAAAACTATCTCTTCCTATTCCACTATCTAAAAATAAATCACTAACATCTTTTAACCGACATTGTTCACCATTAATAAAATATTCATTAGTGCCATCCCTATAGACACGTCTTTTGATGGAAATTTCATCAAAATTTAATGGTAAATAATGATCTTTATTATCGAATATTAATGTAACACTAGCAACATTTAAAGGATTTCGCGATTTACTACCTGAAAAAATAACATCAGACATATTACCATCACCACGTAGTGATTTTACTGATTGTTCCCCTAATACCCATTTAATAGCGTCGACAACATTACTTTTACCACTACCATTAGGACCAACAACACCAGTTATACCTGAAGTTAGTTCAAAATCTACTTTATCGGCAAATGATTTAAATCCTTGTGCTTTAATTTCACGTAAATACATAATAAAACCTACCTATCAATCTATATAAATTATACTATATAACAAAAAAAAAAGCAAAACTTTGCCTTTTTATAAAAACATTATTAATTACTTTAAACATTCTACCTCATCGTCATCATTCATTGTACATTCATATCCTTTTATTATAAGTGGTTTAGTAATTTTAACACCTTGAGATGATACTAAAATCTCACCACTTGTAGGTACTACACTTTTTAAATTTAAATTTTCTTTCTCACCATCAATTATTGTAGAACATTTTTTACCATTACAAGTGAATACAATATTAGAATCCCATTTTCCATTATTTCGTAATAGATAATCAACTATATAATTTTCAGCAATTTCTATAATTTTATATACATCTTTTTCTATAAGCTTTTTATTGTAATCAGCTAATAATCCAAGTATTCCATCATTATATAGAGTTGGTGTTATATCTTTATTAGAATCAAATAAACATATATCTTTATCTAATTTATTATTTTTATACTTCTCTTTAAATTCATCATATGTAAAATTACCTAAAAGTAATTTTTTTTGTTCATCATTCATTTTCTCATAATCATATTTTATATTAACATTAATTTTATCATCATAATTTTTTGAATCACAAATAATAAATTTATTATAATTATCAACAGTATCACTTATTATCATATTACATATATCTATATCACTATAACGATCTAAATCCATTTCATTTTGAAATTCATATGTCGAAAAAACTTCTATGTTTTTTAATATATTACCATTATCATCAAAATTCAAAAAATAATCATAAGTTATCTTTTTCCCGTCATTTTCTTCATAATATGCACATTCTATTTTTTGTTTATTATCACAACCTGATAAAAATAAACAAATTAATAAAGAAACTAGAAATAACATTTTTTTCATAAAAACCACACATTCCTTTCACTTTGTTCAAGCATACATAACCATTAAAATTAATTTTTTTTAGACTAAACTCCTTCATATTTTATTTAATTATAATTATATTATATCATTTATAATTGTTATTTTAAACAAATAAAATTATAAATAAAAAAAATAATACAAATGTATTATTAATTTATTATTTAATATTGATTTTATTCTTCTTCATTTTCTTCGTCATCGATAATTGCTAAATCATCTAAATCGTCATCTACATCATCTAAATCATCGTCGATAGCATCGATTTCTTCACTTTCTTCTGTTTCTACATCTTCTTCTTCACTTTCTTCATCATCCATCTCATCAGATTCTTCTAAATCTTCTTCATCATCATCAACTACAACTTCGATTTTATGATTATCACGAATATCCCATTCAGCATTATCTAAAAGTACAAATCTTTTATCAATAGTAAGCGATGTATAATAATCACCAATTTTAGCGGCATATTCTTCATCTGTATATTCTAACAAATCACAAATTAATTTAAAAATTGCGGGTGTTGTCATTGTTTTTTTATTTTCCTTTAGTAACATATAAGTTAAATCGGCATAAGAAAGAACCTCTAATTCCTCTTTTGTCATATCTTTTAAACTCATAATTCGTCCCTCCATAATTTTAGTTTTTTATATTACCGTTATTATATTATTACATTATTGTTGGAATGTCAATCACTAATAAGTTTAATAATTGTTTGATAATTCTATTAGTTAGTGTTAAAACATAAATCCAATCATTTTTATTAGTTTGATCTTCCAAATTATTTAAATGATTATTTTGATAAAATACATTAGTTAAAACACAAAGTTCATATAAATAATCGGCGATATAATGTGGTTTTCTTTCATTAAAAGCATTAAATAATGCTGTAGATAAATTGCTAATTTTAAAACGCAAATCTCTATCGATATCATTATATATAATGTCCGATAATTCCATTATATTACTATTTTTAATCATTTTATTAATTCTAACATAAGTATATAAAATATAAGGACCTGTTTTACCTACAACATCTGAAAATTTTGCTAAATCAAATATATAATCTCTTTCACGCGAATTTTCTAAATCGGCAAATTTTAAAATAGCGTTTACAATCTTATCGATATCCTCTTCACTCATATCTTTATTAGTTTCTTTTTTCGAAATAAATATTTCTTTAGCCTGAGTAAATAAATGCGATAATTTAGGAGTATCACCATTTCTTGTTTTGTATGGTTTGCCATCATCACCATTAACTGTACCATATCCTAAAAATTCTAATTTAGACATATCGCAAATTTTAGCCTTTTGACAAGTTCTAAATACCTGTTCAAAATGTAATTCCTGCCTATTATCAACAATATATAAGATATGGGCTGGATTATATTTTAAAACACGCTCATAAATAGTAGCTACATCAGTTGAGGCATACAAATAGGCTCCATTATTTTTTTTAAATAATAAAGGTGGGATTGGTTTTTTATCAGTATCACATGAAACATTAACAATTAAGGCCCCTTCACTACTTTCTAATATTTTTTGCTTATTTAAAATATCTTCAACTTTTGGTAAATATTGATAAGCATCACTTTCACCTTGCCACAAATCAAATGATACAGATAAGTAATCATAAATTTTTTTGATATCACTAACTGATATTTCACGAATTTTTTCTAAATATTTATGATAAGTAGGATCTCCATCTTGTAATTTTTTTGTAATATCGGCACATTCATTTTTTAAATTTTCATCCTCTTTACATAACTTATTCATTTCAGGATAAATTTTATCTAAATAACCAATATCTAAATCATCGATCGATTTACCATCACGAATCATGCCATAAATAACTTCGCCAATTTGTAAGCCATAATCACCTAAATGAACATCACTGATAGTCTTGTAACCCATATATTCGATAATTCTTTTAATACTCTCTCCGACAATTGCTGTACGCATATGACCAACATGTAATGGTTTTGCCACATTAGGACCACCATAATCTAAAACAAATAATTCATCCTTATCTTGTATATTAAGTCCAAATTTATCATTAGTATACATATAGCGAATTTTTTTATTCAATAAATTATCACTAATAGTCAAATTTAAATAGCC
>CANROQ010000033.1 GCA_947632295.1 uncultured Bacilli bacterium | reverse complement strand
GAAGATAAAGTTGTTCCTGTTATTCAATCTGAGGTAACTGTTACAACATTTACATCTAGTCCTAATTATGAAGAAAAAGTTGAGCCAATTCGAAATAATAATGAGTTAAATATAGAAGAAATTGCTCCTGAAAGTGAAAAAGAAGAAAATATGCGATTAATTAGTCTTTTTGAAGTTGGTAATAATGATTATATTAATTACGTAAATAAATATATTGAGGAAGATAAAGATGAATATGAATATTTTGAAAAATATTCAAAAATGTATGGTATTCCTACGAAAATTATGATTGCTATAGGTATGCAAGAAAGTAGTTTAAATCATCGTGAATGTTTACCTGGTGGAAAATATTACAATGGTAATGCTATTGGAATTTTGCAATTAGAACAAAATTGTAATAATTCAGTTACTGCATATAATTATGAAACTAATGAATTAGAAACTGCTCAATATAATGATTCAGAATTATGTGATATTGAAAAAAATATTCAAGTTAGTTGTATGCTTTTTCAAAATGCTATTGAAAAATATCATGGCAATATTTATCTAGCTATTCAATCACATAATTATGGGCAAATTATGTTAGATAAGGCTCTTGAAATTACCGCTGAAAAAAAGAGTAGTACAGTGGATGAAATTATCGATAATTATCAAGATATATCTTGGTTAGATACTGTTGAAGATATACACAATAATCCGCATAAGTATCTTTCAAACTGGTCTTATGATACTTATGGTGGTGGTAAAAATTATTTATATAATATTTTAAGTTATTGTCTTGATGAAAATGTTTCATATAAATATAACAATAAAAATATTATATTAAATTTAAAATATGGAATTTATGATGAAAATATAGAAAAAATGCGCTAAATATTTGACAAAATATATTTTTTTTATATAATATGGGTGAGGAGTTGATACTATGCAACGATATCTTAGTATTGTTTTGGATTACAATTGTACAATTAGTAAGACATTGCTTGAAGATTCCAAATATGAATTAGATAAATATATATCTAGTAAATTTAATAATTCTAATGATGTTCGAATTTTCTTTAAAAATAAAATAGAACCATTTTTAAAACAAAATGAGGCCATTATTACTTCAATTGAAGAAAAAAATAAGAAAAAATATCGTGGTCAAATTGTTATTTTGCAAGTATTAGAAAATGGTGAAATTCAAAGAATTAAAGTCATTTATAAAGATGATTTAAAACGAATTAAAGAATATTTGAAAAATCAAAATTTTATGCGACTATTTATATTAGAAAATAAACGTTATTTCTCACCATATGTTATAAATAAAATTAAAAGAAATTTAAGTAAAACCGATTATGAAAGAATGATTAATGAATGGCATAATCAGGTTAAGAATACAGTTAATTATTTTGATATATGTCGACATTTAATAAAATATAAAGATTTAAAATCATTACAACAAAATAATGTTCCAAAATTTAATTTTTGTGATGATTTTGATGAACCAGAATATTTAAGTGATTGTGATGCTTATGATAATTATGAAGATTTATATAAGAGAAACTATGATGAAAATATAGATACTGAAAGTTTAGAAACAGAAATATCAAATTCAAAGGAAAAAACATTAATAAAAAAAATTAATCCTGATCAATTATCATTTTTTGACTAGCATATGTAAAGACATATGCTTTTTTTGATTAATTTTTTGTTTTTATGATATACTTAATGTGGTGATAATATATGGATATAATGGATATAATAAGTAAAAAAAGATTAAAACAAGAATTAAGTTTTGAAGAATTAAAATATACAGTTGATGGCTTTTTAAATGGTTCAATTTTAGACTGTCAAATGAGTTCTTTATTAATGGCTATTGTTTTAAATGGGATGACTGATAGAGAAACTTTTGATTTAACCGAAATAATGTTAAATAGTGGTGCTACTATTGATCTAACAAAAATAGATGGTATTAAAGTTGATAAACATTCGACTGGTGGCATTGGAGATAAAACATCGTTAGTTTTAGTTCCTTTAGTGGCTTCATGTGGCGTTAAAGTAGCTAAAATGAGTGGTAGAAGCCTAGGTTATACTGGTGGAACAATCGATAAATTGGAGTCAATTGATGGCTATAATGTTAGTCTAACTAGTGAAGAATTAGTTAAACAAGTAAATGAAATTGGTTGTGCTTTAGTTAGTCAAACGCAAGAATTAGTACCAGCTGATAAAAAAATTTATGCGCTAAGAGATTTAACAGGAACTGTCGAATCGATTCCTTTAATCGCATCTAGTATTATGAGTAAAAAATTGGCTAGTGGTGTTGACAAGATAGTTATCGATATTAAAGTTGGTCAAGGGGCTTTTATGAAAGATGTTGAAAGTGCCAAAAAATTAGCCGAATTAATGGTTAAAATTGGTAAAAATAAAGGAAAAGAAACGATTTGCGTATTATCTAATATGAATCAACCTTTAGGAAATTATATTGGTAATGCCTTGGAGGTACATGAAAGTATTGATGTATTAAAAGGTAGTGGTCCTAAAGATTTAATTGAAGTTATTACGACGTTAGCATCTCTAATGGTTCAACTTGGAAAAAATATTTCATTGGATGAAGCAAAGAAAGAAGTTTTAGATAATTTAAAAAATGGTAAGGCATATCAAAAATTTGTTGAATTAGTTGAACATCAAGGAGGAAATGTTGAAAATATTCCAATTTCATCGCATATTTTTTCTGTAAAAAGTACTAAAACAGGATTTGTAACAAATATTATTGCTGATAAATTAGGAGAATTAGAGCGAAAAATGGCATCAAATCGTTTTCATCAAGATGGACTTATAGATCATACAGTTGGTTTTGTTTTAAATAAAAAAGTTGGCGATTATGTTTTAGAAAATGAAGAACTTGTTAAAGTTTATTTAAATACTAACGATATTAATGTTAAAGAAGTATTGGATTGTTTTGAAATTGAAGAAAGTTCAAGTCCAAGTTTACCTTTAATTTATGAAATTATTAAATAAAAAGACATCAATTAGTTTTGATATTCTTATTATTTTGTGTCAACATTTGTCAAGAAAACGCAAATAACTTGCATACTTTTTGAATATATTATATTATAAAAATAGGGAGTGTGATAATATGATATATCCTTCAATCGATAAATTATTAAATAAAGTTGGCTCAAAATATTTACTTGTTAATGTAGTATCTAAACGAGTTAAACAAATGGAAGAAACTAATCATTATCAAATGAAAGATAATGAATATGTTTCTAAAAAAAATATTGGTAGAGCCCTAGAAGAAATATCTAAAGATTTAATACATTTAAAATAATAAATGTATTTTTTTTAAATCAAAATTTCTAGAGTATCACCAATTTTATAATTGAATTTATTTATAGGTAATTCATAAGTATAATAAATATTTTTTTTTGGTAAAATAATTTTCCAAGGTTTTAAATTTTTATAAATATATAAAATTTTATTATTTTTATCAGTCATTATTACATCGATATTTTGTCTCATAAAAAACGTATGAATACTATTACAATGAGGAAAACAAAGACCAAAATCGATTGCTTTTTTTTGAAACATTAAACCTAATAATCTAGTTTTAAATGTTTTACAAATTTTAATGTTTATTTCCATATTATTCCAAATAATTTTCATAATTTCACCAAAACAAATATAACATAAAAAAAATAGTTTGACAAATATAAAAAAAAAGTATAAACTTATTTTAGAAGATTGGTGGAGGTAATTATATGAAGATAAATAGTAAGGGTCAAGCATTAGTTGAATATATTTTAATTATTGCTGTAATTAGTGTTGTGGTTGTTAGTATTGTAAAGTTACTTGGAGGTTATTTACAAGACGCGATGACAAAATCCTCATGTCCATTACTTGATAAGGTTTATGTTGAAGGTAGTAAACCTGGTGAAGGAACTTGTGTCGATCAATAATTTAGTTAAATTGTATTTATTAAAGTGAATTTTAGGTAATTAATAAAATTCACTTTTTTTTCTTGTTTAAAACATTTAGTTTTGATATAATTAAATAAGATATTAGGGTAGGGATTTTATGAAAAATAGTAAAGGACAAGCATTAGTTGAATTTGTTATTGTTGTACCGATATTAATATTTGTAATGATGGCTATGATTGATATTGGAAACATTGTTATTCACAAAATGCGTTTAGAAGATAATTTAAATACGATTGTTTCATTATATCAAGATAAAAATTTTTCCGCTATTCAAAATATAGCTGCAAATAGTAATTTTAATTTTTCATATGATTCCGAACAAAATATGACTACATTAATCGCAAAACAAAATATAAAAATTTTAACACCATTTTTAAATTTGATAATTGGTAATAATTATACGATAGAAACTAAAAGGATAATTTATGAGGAATGATAAAGGTCAAACATTAGTTCTTTTTATTCTATTTTTACCAATTATATCAATTTTAATAATTATGATTATTAATTATGGCAATTTGAATATGAATAAATCTAAAATAGAAAATAACATTAAATATGCTATAGAATATGGTTTAAATTTAAAATTAAATAATAATTCTGAAATTTTAACTGATAAGGAAATAGAAAATAAAGTAAGATATATATTAATACAAAATATTGATTATGACACTTTAAATGTAACTGTTAACAATAATAATATTATTGTGGATGTGGTAATAAATAATGATGAATTTACAAAGATATTAAATTTTAATGAAAAATTATCTTTGAAATTTCAAGGAAGAATCAAAAATAACCAAATTGAAATAGAGAGGCGATAAATATGGCAATTAAACAAGCTGATGTATTAACTATTACTTCTGTTAAAGGTGGAACTGGAAAAACGACTAATGTACTAAATATAGCTGGTATTTTAAGTAGCGAAGGGAAAAAAGTATTGATTATTGATTTGGATTTATATACAGGTGGAATTACATGTGCTTTAAATATAAATAATGACAAAGATTTATTTTTACTTGTTAATGATATGAATAATAACAAGTTTGATTATTTAGAAAATTATACTATCAAATATAATGATCACATTGATGTAATTGCTGCCCCTAATGATCCTCGAGATGCTGCAAAAATTAGTCCAAAATATTTGAGTGTTGTTATTGCTAAGGCTAAAATGAAATATGATGTTGTGTTAATTGATACTAATCATCTACTAACTGATAATAATTTAGTTATTTTTGATAACAGTGATGAAATTTTGTATTTTATTACAAATGATCCACTTGATTTAAAAAATATGAAATCAATGACATCGATTTTTAGAGACATGGAAATGGAAAATTATAAAGTCATTTTAAATAATTCTTTACCTAAAAATAAAAGTATTTTTAATAATTATGATATTAAAACTATTATTAAAAGTAAGGTTGATTATACATTACAGCCTTCTTTATATGAAAAAAATATTGATAAATATACTTTAAATGGCAAAATTATGTTTTTAGAACCTAATTATATAAAAAATCATCGCAAAGATATTTTGTCTTATCAAGTATTTCTAAATAGTTTGTTAAAAAAGAAGGTGAAAAATCATGAGTAAAAGAAGATTTGTTGAAGAATTTGATATTCAAATAGAACAACCAAATTTAGAAAATGTAAGTGATTATGAAACCTTTACTAATAAGACTTTATTAGATGAATTACGTAATAAAATTATTCAAAACCTTATTGATAACAATTTTAAAAATAATGGTACAATGGATGAATATGTAAAAAAACAAATTGATAAAACAATCGCCGGTTACGATTTATCAAATGTTGAACGAAGTTACATCTATAATTTAATTGATAATGAAATAAATGGTTATGGGCCTATTTCCGAGTTATTAGAAGATAAAAGCATTACGGAAATTATGGTTAATGGTATAAATGAAATTTATATTGAAATAGATGGAAAAGTAATGAGAGATGATAGTATATCATTTATTAATGAAGATCATATTATAAGAACAATTCAACGAATGATTCAACCTTTGGGAAGAACTATCGATACATCTAATCCTATGGTCGATGCTAGATTAAGTGATGGTTCGAGATTGAATGCGGTAATTCCACCTCTATCTTTGAACGGACCGATTTTGACAATTCGTAAATTTAAAGATGAGTTAGCTAATATCGATGATTTTTTACGTAGTGGTGCTTTAACACCTTATATGGCAAGATTTTTGGAGGCCTGTGTTCAGGCTAAATTAAATATTATTATAAGTGGTGGAACAGGTAGTGGTAAGACAACTTTATTGAATGTTTTATCTTCGTTTATTGGTCATGATGAGCGTATTATAACTATTGAGGATGCGGCTGAATTAAAATTAAAACAAAAACATGTAATTTCACTAGAGACAAGGTTGGTTAATTATGAGGGTCAAGGTGAAGTTACTATTCGTGATTTAGTAATCAATTCCCTTCGTATGCGACCTGATCGTATTATTGTCGGTGAAGTTCGTGGTAAAGAAGCTTTTGATATGTTACAGGCTATGAATACTGGTCATAGTGGTAGTTTAACGACGATGCATGCTAATTCACCTATTGATGCTTTAAATCGTTTGGAAACAATGATATTGATGGCTGGTATGGAAATACCTATTAAAGCACTTCGTGAATATATTGAAAATGCAATCGATATAGTTGTTCATATTGAGAGACTTAGTGATGGACGTAGAAAGATAACAAGTATTTGTGAAATTGTAGGTTTTGATGAAGATACAATCAAATTAAAAGAAATATTTGAGTTTAAGAAAACAGGTATTTTGGATAATCAAACAGTCGATGGTGAATTTGTTCGTCATCCGTTTGTTCCAAAAATATATAAAGAACTTAAAGCTAAAGGTATTAATACGTTAGACGATATTTTTGAAATTGGAGATAAAAATGAATAATTCAACAACTGGCTTAAGTATTGATTCATTATTAACACCTACTAATCAAGATATTATTGTAACTTTTACGCCAAAAGAAGATGTTATTAGTTATAAATATCGTATTTTAAAGAACTCTAGTGTTAATTTAACTTCAATAAATGGCGAAATTGAAGTGCCTAATACAATTTACAACGACTATGTTGAAATTAATTCAAAGGAACCAACTAATATATCATTAACTGAAACAGGAATTTTTCAGTTAGAAATAATTACGACTGATGTTAATCAAAATACACAAATTATTAATAGTGGTAATTATGTAATTGATAAAGAAGCTCCTCAAATTAATTTAAATAATTATAGAGGGCAAATGATAGAATATAAAATAGGCGAGACTAATTTTAATGCATTAGCAGGCGTAACTGTTTTTGATAATTATGATGGTGATCTTTTATCCAATTTGACCACTAATTATGATAGCCTAGATTTAACGCATGCAGGTATTCAAAAATTGCAGTATACTGTTTCTGATCAAGCTGGTAATGTTACAACCAAAACCCTTGATATTAATGTTATGAAAAGTGATTTAGATATTATTCACATGTGGCAGTTTCTAATTTTTATATGTTTATTGCCAATTGTTCTTTTTTTCTTCATTTATAACCGTGCTGTTCGTTTAGAAAAAAGAATTACAAAATATAGTGTTGAACCAATCAAAAAATATTCATTTTCAATTTGTGACAAATTAATTGAAATTTATCAAAAAATTATTGATTTTCTAAAACCTATGGTAAGTAAATCTGTTTTTATTACTAAACATAGTAAAAAATTTGATAAATATGTTGGGATTGTTGATAATTTTCATAAAGATAGTTTAGAACTTATTTGCAGTAAAATTGTTGTTTCGATTGCTATTCTATTGTTAGCTATTTTTGCCAAAACAGTTCAGTTTAAAGTTTTAGCGTTTGAAGAAGCATTTATTCCTTTAATATTAGGATATTTATTTTTAGATATATATTACGCTATTAAATACAAACAATATCGTAATCGTTTAGAAAATGATTTGCTTCAGGCTATTATTGTTATGAATAATTCTTTTAAATCGGGACGTAGTATTACACAGGCTATTGAATTGGTTTCAAAAGAATTAGATGGACCAATTGCTGATGAATTTAAATTGATGTATATGCAACTACAATTTGGTTTATCGATAGATGTTGTTTTTGCTAATTTTGCTAGTCGTATTAATTTAGAAGAAGTTAATTACCTAACAGCATCTCTTTCAATACTAAATAAAACTGGTGGCAATATTATTAAAGTATTTTCTTCAATCGAAAAAACTTTGTTTAATAAAAAGAAATTAAAACTAGAATTAAATTCTTTGACTGGAAGTTCGAAAATAATTATGTATTTATTATCTTGTTTACCAATTTTTCTAATTGTTGTAATTTCATTCATAAATCCTGATTATTTTATAAGTTTATATACAACACCAATGGGTTTAATAATTTTATTTGTTTCGATTATTATTTATATTTCTTATATTATAGTAATTAGAAAAATAATGAAGATAAGGATGTGATTTAGTGAAAAACAGTAATCATCCATTAACAAGTAAATTGTATCGTGTAAAAACAATTAATAAAATTCAAGCAAAAATAACCATGCTAGGAAATAATGCAAAATTTGATGCGATTACTTTTATGAATTTGCGTATTATTACTTCAATAATATTATTCTCATTTATAATTTATGGTGGTAGTTTAAGTTATATTTATGCGCCATTTATTGTGGTGTCATACTATGCGTTATTCGAATATTTTTTATTGAATAAACCTTTAAAGATGCGTGAAAAAAAGTTAGATCATGAGGCTTTAGCTTTTTTTGAGATTTTAACTTTAACTTTAGAATCAGGACGTGATTTAGAAAGTGCTATAGAAATTACTTGCTTTAATACTAAATCAGAATTGAGTAATGAGTTTAAAAAAACCCTTTTTGAAATGAAATTTGGAAAATCACTTATGGAAGCTTTAGAAGATATGAAAAATAGAATTCCATCTGAAATAGTTAATAATATTATTTTAAATATTGTTCAAACTAATTTATTTGGTAATAGTATTTTAGATACGATGTATAATCAAGTTGAATTCCTAAGAGATAAGCAAATTTTAGAAGTTAAAGAAAAAATTAACAAAATTCCTAATAAAGTTAGTATTGTTTCAGTTATATTTATTGTACCTTTGATTTTATTATTGTTATTAGGACCATTTATGATTGAATTTATAGGTATTTAATTATTAAAAATATTTTAAATTGAAAGTAATTTATCAAAAATGATAAATTATTTTTTTTGATTATTTCAATAATTAAAATATTAATTTTTAATACAAATTTAATTATTTG
>CANROQ010000032.1 GCA_947632295.1 uncultured Bacilli bacterium | reverse complement strand
ACAAGAAATCGATGATTTATCAAGTGATGATGAGTATATTGAATTATATACCGACTTACCACGCAAAGAAATGGAGAAGAATACTTTAATTGGTGAAGCCAAACTTGAAGGTTATAATAGTGGTAAAATCGATGGTTATAATAGTGGTAAAAATGATGGTAAACATGAAGAAAAAATGGAAATTGCGAAAAACATGTTAGAAGAAAATGTTGATGTTAAATTAATATCTAAATATACTGGTTTAACAATAGACGAAATTAAAGCTTTAAAATAGATAATGTTTTAAAGTTTTTTTATATATTTTTTGAAAAAATCAATAATGCGAAAATTAAAAATTTGTTATTTTATAAATAGTAAAGATTTAAATGACATCTTAGATTCACACATTAGAATCGATACAGTTTCGCTTGTAATAGGGTGCATGGCATGATACAATTTATATGACAAAAGTGCTTTAGCAAGATGGTGTGCGATATTTTTATCGAAAGAAATTGGAGAAGCAAAACTTGAAGATTATGCTAATGGTAAAAGTGCTGGTAAACATGAAGAAAAAATTGAAATTGCTCAAAAAATGTTAGAAGAAAATATTGATATTAGTATTATTGCAAGTGTTACTAATTTATCTATAGATGAGATAAATAATTTAAAATAATTTGATTTTACATTTATTTAATAGATTTTAATTGTGCAATTTGATACAATATAAAAGGTGATTACATGAAACGTGAAAACATTAGAAATTTTTCTATTATTGCGCATATTGATCATGGTAAAAGTACATTAGCCGATCGCATTTTAGAAATTACAGGTGCTATAAGTGAAAGAGAAAAGCAAGATCAATTACTAGATAATATGGATCTTGAGCGTGAACGTGGTATTACGATTAAATTAAATGCTGTTCAATTAAAATATCACTATAAGAATGAAGATTATATTTTACATTTAATAGATACTCCAGGTCATGTTGATTTTACTTATGAGGTTTCAAGAAGTTTAGCCGCTTGTGAAGGTGCTATTCTAGTTGTCGATGCTGCTCAAGGAATTGAAGCACAAACGCTTGCTAATCTTTATTTAGCATTAGAAAATAATTTGACAATTATTCCAGTTATCAATAAAATCGATCTTCCTAATGCTAATCCTGAACGCGTCAAAAAAGAACTTATGGATACACTAGGTTTTGATGAATCAGAATTTATTTTAACGAGTGCTAAAAACGGAATTGGCATTAAAGAATTAGTCGAAGCCATTATCGAACGTATTCCTTATCCAGTCGAAAAAGATAATAAACATTTGCAAGCCTTAATTTTCGATAGTTATTTTGATTCTTATCGTGGTATTGTTACATTAGTAAGAGTAGTAAATGGAAAAGTTAAAATAGGCGATAAAATAAAAATGATGGCAACTGGTGCTGAATATGATATTGTCGAACTTGGTGTGCATACACCTAAAGAGATAAAAAAACAAGAACTAGTTGCTGGTGAAGTTGGTTTTATTTGTGCAAGTATAAAAAGTATTAGTGATGTTAAAGTTGGTGATACGATTACGTTAGCCAATAATCCCGCTAGCAATGTTTTACCAGGGTATAAACCGATGAAACCGATGGTTTTTTGTGGGTTATATCCTATTGAATCATCTAGATATCCTGAGTTACGTGAAGCCTTAGAAAAATTAAAATTAAATGATGCCTCATTAGAATTTGAACCGGAAACATCGAAAGCCTTAGGCTTTGGATTTCGCTGCGGCTTTTTAGGTCTATTACATATGGATGTTATCGAAACGAGAATCGAACGTGAATTTAATATAGATTTAATCGCAACTAGTCCTTCTGTTATTTATGAAATTGAATTGACAGATGGTTCTATAATTTCGATTGATTCGCCGGTTAAAATGCCAGAACGTCAAAGAATAAAGACCATTTCTGAACCATATATTCGTACTAATATTTTTGTTCCAAGCAACTATATTGGTCCTATTATGGAATTATGCCAAGATAAAAGAGGCAATTATGTATCGATGGAATATATTGATCAAACACGTGTCAATATTCATTATGAAATACCACTTTCCGAAATAGTTTATGACTTTTTTGATAAATTAAAATCGACTACTAAAGGTTATGCTTCATTTGATTATGAATTAATTGGTTATAAACCTAGTGATTTAGTTAAAATGGACATTTTATTAAATGGTGATATTGTCGATGCATTAAGTATCATCGTTCATAAAGATTTCGCTTATAAACGTGGTCGTGCGATTGTTGAAAATTTGCGAAAATTAATTCCAAGACAACAATTTGAAGTACCAATTCAAGCTTGTATTGGTAATAAAGCCATTGCTCGTGAAACAGTAAAAGCCGTTCGTAAAGATGTTTTAGCCAAATGTTATGGTGGTGACGTTTCTAGAAAAAGGAAATTATTAGAAAAACAAAAGGAAGGAAAAAAACGTATGAAAATGGTAGGTAGTGTTGAAATTCCACAAGAAGCCTTTTTAGCCGTTTTAAGTATGGATGAAGAATAATATGGAAGAAAAAAATTTAAATACTGATCAAGAAAAAAATGTTTGTGCAGTTGTCAAATGTTTTTTGCAAAATCCTAAATTGAGTAATAAAGAAATTGCAAGTATAACTGGTATATCAGCATCAAGTGTTCAAAGAGCATTACATAATCCCAAAATTTTAGATTTGTTTGGACGCGAAACACAAGAAAAAATTAATGAATTATTAGAACAAAGAACGTTAGATGCACGTAAAAAAGGTGGTTTTAATTCGTTTCAAAATAATGAACCTATCAAAGATGAAAATGGTAGATTTATTGGTGTAAAACCGGCAACTAGTTCTAATCGTTTAAGTAAAAAATGCCAAGATATATTAATTTTTGCGAATATCTTTTTACGTAATCCTAATTTATCTTTGCAACAAATTGCCGATTTTTATAACGAAAATATGGCTGAAAATGATAAAGTTACGAGGGATTATGTGTACGACTGCTTAAGTTCTAAAGATTCATATCATCTATTAGCCGATAACTTATATGAAGTAATTTCTACTCAGTTAGCCAAAAGACGAATTAATGGTCATATAGAAGATACGGATACAACTAATAATAAAAGAAAATAATTATTTAAAAGGTAGAATAATCTATCTTTTTTTGATATAATTATTATGGATTAAAAAGTAGGTGAGGTTATAACTTCTGTATATATACATATTCCTTTTTGTAACAATATTTGTTCATATTGTGATTTTTGTAAATTTATTTATAATAAAAATTGGGTCAATCAATATTTAGATAAGTTATCAGAAGAAATACATGAAAATTACAAGGGTGATGTTATTGAAACACTTTATATTGGTGGTGGGACACCTAGTATTTTATCTTTGAATGAGTTAAATAAACTATTTTCAATAATTTCTACTTTTAAGTTATCAGCAACTTGTGAATTTACATTTGAATGCAATATCGAATCAATAGATGAAGAAAAATTAAAATTATTAAAAAAAAATAAAGTTAATCGTTTAAGTATTGGCGTTGAAACTTTTAATCCTAAATTTTTAAATTTTTTAAATCGTAAACATACTAAAGAAGAGGTTATAAAAAAAATTCAATTAGCCAAAAACATTGGTTTTAATAATATTAATATTGATTTAATTTATGCCCTACCTAATGAAACTTTAAAAGACTTAGAAGAAGATATCGATATTTTTTTAAGTCTAGATATTGAACATATTTCAACCTATTCACTAATTATCGAACCACATACTAAATTATATATTGAAAGTTGTCAAAATATCGATTCAGAATTAGATTTTAAAATGTATGAATTAATATGTGATAAATTACAAAGACATGGTTTTAATCACTATGAGATAAGTAATTTTTCGCGTATTGGTTACGAATCAAAACATAATTTAGTTTATTGGAATAATTTAGAATATTATGGTTTTGGTGCTGGTGCTAGTGGTTATATTAATTCTAAAAGATATGACAATACTAGAAATATTCAAAAATATTTGCAAGGTAAATTTATAGATAATATTTATGATGTATCATTAAACGAACAAATCGAAAATGAATTCATGTTAGGTTTTCGAAAAATAAAGGGAATTAATAAAAATGCTTTTTTAAAAAAATATAATTTTTCTATAACTGATTTTTCACAAATTAAAAAGTTAATTTTAGAAAATAAATTAATATATGATAATAGTAATATTTATATTAATCCTAAATATTTATATATTGAAAATCAAATTTTAGTTGATTTAATTGATGAGGATTATGTAAGTCAAATAAAAAATAAGTAAGATTGTAGGTGGTAGTATGGATAAAGTTAGTTTTTTTAATCGTGAATACGATTATATTAAAAATGATAAATATAGAGAAAACGCTAAAATATTGGTAAATTTATTACCTGACTATTTTTTTAGTATTCCAGCCAGTTCGACAGGAAAATATCATCCACAGTTTGCACTTGGTGAAGCTGGTTTAGTTCGTCATACGAAAGTGGCTGTAAAAATTGCGCACGAACTTTTACAAAATAATACGATTGGTAATATTTTTACGTCTAATGAGAAAGATTTGATTATTATTTCTTTAATGTTACATGATGGTTTAAAATCAGGACTAGAAAAAGAAAAGTATACACGTGTCGACCATCCATTACTAGTGGCACAATATATTAAAGATAATAGTGATAAATTGACACTAACTAAAGATGAAATTGATTTTATTGCTAGTTGTATTGAAAGTCATATGGGTGAGTGGAATAAAGATTTTAACGGTAATGAAGTTTTACCTTTACCTAAAGGTAAATATCAAAAATTCGTTCATATGTGTGATTTTTTAGCAAGTAAAAAATTTTTAGATGTTCATTTTAAAGATAATGACATAATTGAATAAAAAATAGAAGTAGGAGATTTTATGAAAAAGGGAAAGATAATTGTTATTGAAGGAACCGATTGTTCAGGAAAAGAAACACAAAGCAAGTTATTATTAGAAAGATTAAGACAAAATGGAATTAATGTGGAAAGAATTAGTTTTCCATGTTATGATACACCAACAGGTAAAATCATTGCTGGTGCTCTATTAGGTAAGAAAAATTTTTCTGAAAGTTTTTTTGAAGAGGGTTTACCTGATGTCGATCCAAAATTGATATCGTTATATTATGCTGCTGATCGCCAATATAATATTGCTAAAGTATTGGAATTATTAGATAATGGCACGAATGTCATACTTGATAGATATGTATATTCTAATATGGCTTTTCAAGGTGCTAAATTTAAAGATGATATCAATAAATTACAATTTTTTGAGTGGGTTGAAAAACTAGAATTTGAATTGTTAGAATTGCCAAAATCTGATATTAATATTTTTCTTCATATGAGTGTTTCAAAGACAATGGAATTTTTAAATAAAAGAGGCGAAGTAGCCGATGAAAATGAAAAAAATCCTAATTATTTAAAAAAATGTGAACAAACATATTTACTACTAGCTGGTAAATATCAATTTAAAACAATCGAATGTGAAAAAGATAATAATATAAGAAGTATTGAAAGTATTAATGATGAATTATATACATATGTATTTAATGCTTTAAAATAATCATAAAAATTTAAAGTATAAATAATGGCTAAAAACATAAGGTATAATAGGGTGTTCAGTATGAAAAAGTTAATTTTTATATTTGTTATACTACTATTATACCTTTTTATTATCAAGCAAAAATTAGAAACTGCTTTTATAGAAAAGATTAATTTAAATCTTTTAGATGATGAGATAGCAGTTATTTTTTTATCTAGTGATGATTATAAGACAATTTTACTAAAAGATAATGCCGAGGAATTATTATTAATTTTAGATTTAAAAAATGATAAAATATTGAAAAAAAGTTTAAATAAATTTTTAGATAATAAATTAGATTATTTATTTTATATTAAACCACTCTCTAATTTAAATATCGATTCTTCAATTAGAGATGTTTTAAGCAATAGAGTTGACTTTATTAATTTTTATATTACTAAAAATTCTAATATTATTACCATAAGTAATGATAATTATAATTTTTGTATTTATGATATTGGTGAAAATAATGATGTAACTAATTGTGATTTTGTTTATTTTAGCGATATGAATAATCAAATCAATATTAGTGAAAATTTAAAAGCCATCTTTTATGAAAAGAAGGTTGCCAATAATTTTAAAGAAAATACTTATATTAAATGGATTGATAATTATGAGTTAAATGCCGATGCTTATAATATCTTGAAAATATCTAAAAATAACTACGATATAATTACAATTCCTATCGAAAACTAATATACAAATTTTTTAAAATCGGTTATAATTATATTGGTGGTATTATATGATGGAAAAAGTAATTACTTTAATTAAAGACGGCAATATAAATTTTCCAAGATTATTATTGCTAAATTATAAAGATTTAAAATTAATAGAACAAGAATTAATTTTAGTAATCTATTTATTAAATGAAAATGATGTTTTTAATCCTAAAAAAATAGCTGATGACTTAAAATTAAAATTGCCAATTGTTTTAGAACTAGTTAGTAGTTTAGAGGAAAAAGGTATTTTAGAGGTAAGTGTTCGTAAAGTTAATAATATAAGAGAAGATTTTATCGATTTTAAAAATCTTTATAGTAAATTATCTTTTTTAATAATTAATGAAAATATAGTTAAAGATGAAAAAAAAGAAGAAAATTTATTTGATTGTTTTGAAAAAGAATTTGCGCGTACACTCTCACCAGTTGAATATGAATTAATAAATGGTTGGAAGGAAATAGGCTATAGTGAAGAGGTCATTATTTTGGCTCTTAAAGAAGCCGTTTTTAATGGTGTAACTAATTTACGATATATCGATAAGATTTTATACGAATGGAAGAAAAAAGGTATTAATACTAAAGAAGACGTCGAAAAAAATAAGGCTAATTTTAAAAATAAAAGTCAAAATAAAAAAATTGAAAAAAAAGAACTAATTGATTATGATTGGTTGAATGATAGTGATGAATGAGATATTAGAGTATTTAGATGAGTTATTTCCTAATCCTAAATGTGAATTAGTTTATCATAAAGATTATGAATTGTTAATTGCTGTTATGTTGAGTGCTCAAACAACTGATAAAAGAGTCAATATGGTAACATCTACACTTTTTTCAAAATATCCTAGTCTAGAAGATTTAAGTCAGGCTCAAGTAGATGATATTGCAAATATAATAAAACCAATTGGAACATTTAATAAAAAAGCCTTATGTGTTAAAAGTATTGCTACATCATTATTAAAAGATTGTAATGGTATTGTACCCAATAATCGTAAATATTTAGAGAGTTTAAGTGGTGTTGGTAGAAAGACAACTAATGTAGTTTTAAGTAACTTATATCATGAAAATTGTATTGCCGTTGATACACATGTAGCACGTGTCAGTAAACGACTTGATTTGGCTCGTGATAGTGATGATGTTTTGCAAATCGAAAAAAAATTATCGAAAAAGTTTCCTAAAGATCAATTAGGTAAAATTCACCATCAATTAGTATTATTTGGTCGCTATCATTGTAAGGCGATGAAACCAGAATGTGCTAATTGTAAATTAGTAGAAATTTGTAAATATTATAAAAAAATTCCTAAAAATTAGGAATTTTTTTGCTATGCAACAACTTTTAAAGTTTTAATAACTGAATAATTTTCATTGTTGTAAGTAATTAAATATTTAATTTCATAAGTTTCTTCTTTGCTAGTTACAATATCAGCAATTGAATTTACTTTAGTATTATCTGATTTTTTTATGATAGTATCAATTTTTATCGTGGCTTTACTTGTAACATCGGTACCATCTTCCGTAACTTTTACAGGATTAGTTGGTTCTGTATATTTTTCATTTAATTTGACTGAAATAGTACTTTCAGTAGTTAAGGCTACTTGAATGTCTTTTGTATTAGCACTAACTTTAACTTTAACCTCAACACCATCACTCATATTTTCTTTAAAAATTGAATAACATGTTTTTATTATAAATTTTACTTCTTTATCAGTTGTTGTATTTAATTCATATTCATAAGTATTATTCTTTGTATAACCAATTAATTTTGTTGATCCATCACTATCTTTTAAATAAATATTATATCCAATATCACCAATATAGTTTTTAATATATTCAAGACGACCATTCTTTGCACCATTTTGATAGTCTGCATTTGTATAAATTTTATTGAAAAAATTTGTTAAATAGTCTTCATCAATTGCTTTAGGTGTTTTTATTTTTGTCCAAGTTAATGTAATTTTATTACCATTTTGGGTGGCTTTTAAATTTGTAACTTTATCTAATTTGTCATATCTTGGTGATACTTCAGTAGGTTCGGTACCTGCTTTAAATAATTCAGTAATTTTCATATCTGATGGTGTATATTCACTAGGTAGCATAGCTGGTGATGTTTCTTTTTCAATTGTGACAGAAATAACATTAGATGGTCTTTCAAAATTTGCCTCAGTAAATACGCTTTGGGCAACTGTTTGGAAGATTCGCGAATGATTAGTATTACCCATGATAGTATAGTAGCCATTAGCAACGTCTTCTGCAGAAGGAGCATCCTCATATCCATACCATACAGCAATAGAATAATTTGAATCGTATCCAGCAATCCATAAATCACGTATAGCACTACCTGGAATACCACGTAATTGCATGAAGTGTTCATCAAAGTTAGTTGTTCCCGATTTAGCAGCATATCTAACACCATTGACATTATAGAATTGACCTAGAGCCCAACTTGCTGTATCTTGTAACATGTTTGTAATCATGTAAGCAGTATCAGCACCCATGGCTTTTCTAGAATTTGTTTTTACCTCATATACTTCACCAGTATCACGTCTTACTACTTTAGTAAAACTGTATGGTTCATTATAATATCCAGCATTTGCAAATGTTGCATAAGCAGCAGCCAATGATACTGGATTTTCACCATTGTAAGCACCAATGGCATGGGCTTCATGTATATATCCATTTTCAAGTTCTGGATGTAATCCTAAATTAGTAACCATTTCATAAATATTGGAATTCTTTACTTGTTGGAAAGTTTTTAAAGCGGGAATATTTCTTGAAACTCTAAGCGCTTCACGCATTGTTAAAAAGCCTTGATAACCACCATCCCAGTTATTTATTTCACCACCACCTGTATAAGTGTATGGTTCATCGGTAACTGGTCCATAAGTAGATGCATTATTATATTCGATAGCAGGGGCATAGTCGAATAATGGTTTAGCAGTTGAACCTATTTGATAATTTGTATCAGTTGCAAAACTGAAAACTTGCGCATCGCTATTACGATTGGCACCAATAG
>CANROQ010000031.1 GCA_947632295.1 uncultured Bacilli bacterium | reverse complement strand
CAAGGAAAAAAATATATAATTGGGCTGAGCGCTATTGGTGTATACTTTTTATTATCTGAATTAGAATTACTACCTTTTCAACTATTAGATATTAGTTATGATCAAATACCTTTATATATCAAAATTATTTATTTGTTATGTTACGAAGCAATTTTAATTTGTATTATAATTTTAATCCATTTAAAAAAATTAAAATATGATTTTCATGATTTAAAAGCCAATCATAATAAATATTTTAAAGGCTGCCTAAAATATTGGTTAATCGCACTTTTTGTCATGTATATTAGTAATTTTATCATTTCATTAATGCAAGAAGGATTACCAACTAATGAAGAACTTATTAGACAACAATTTCAAATTAGTCCTATTTATATCTATATAAGCGCAGTTATATTTGCGCCTATCTTAGAAGAATTAATTTTTCGATTAAGTTTTTACAATATCTTTCATAATAAATGGTTATTTATTATTATTTCTGGTTTAGTATTTGGTGGTATGCATGTTTTTACTAATGAAGTTACTAGCCTTTTAGATGTGCTTTATATCATTCCTTACTCTGCACCTGGTATAGCCTTTGCCTATATGCTTTACAAAACCGATAATATTTTCACATCGATGGGTTTTCACATGTTACATAACGGAATTATGGTAGCTTTACAATTTTTGATGATTTATTTTGTATAATCTATAACTTGTTTATAGATTTTTTATTTTAAATTTAAAATAATATGTTAAAATAATGGTAGGTGAAAATATGAAAGATAATAACGATAAAAATAAAAATGAAGTAAAAAATAAACCTTTGAAAAAATTTTTAAAGATTTTATTATCAATTACAATATTAATCATACTTATATTAATATATAGTCGTTTTGTTGGGACTAAAGGATTAGTTGTCAAAGAATACAAAATAAAAAATCCTGTCTTTTCGGATAATTTATATGGTTTAAAAATTGTTCAATTATCCGACATCCATTATGGTATAACAACTGATAATAAGGATTTAGAAAAAATTGTTGCAACCATTAACAAATTAAAACCAGATATTGTTGTCATGACTGGTGATTTAAATTCAACTGATTTATCAAAAGAGCAATTAAAGGAATTAACGACTAATTTAAAAAACATAAACGCAACTATAAATAAATATGCGGTTAAAGGTAATCACGATGTATCTTTTGATTATTGGGATTCAATTATTAAAGATAGTGGCTTTGTAGATTTAGATAATACTTTTGATTTAATTTATAATTCTAAAGGTGAAAATATCTTAATTGCGGGTATTAATACGGAAGATAATACTAAAGAAAGTATGAAAACAATTAATGAATATTTAGAAACTAGTACTAGTCAACCATCATATAAAATTTTGTTATTACATAAACCAGATACAATTCTAAATTTCGATTATAGTAAATACAATTTAATTTTGGCAGGACATTCTCATAATGGTCAAATCAATTTACCTATTATTGGTTCTATCTACTTACCAAAAGGCGCTAAAACATATCATGAAAGTTACTATAAATTAAATAATACAGAATTATTTGTATCAGGTGGTATTGGAACATCGATACTTAAATTAAGATTATTTAATAGACCTTCGATTAACTTATATAGATTGGTAGAAAAATAATGAAGAAAAGTATTTTAATAACATCCATAATAATATTAGTGATAGTTAGTGTAATAAGTATTTTTAAAATTAAAATTAAACCAAATAAAAAAGTAGATAATAGTACAAATAATAGTGTAAATAGCAATATAGATAATAATGTAGATGATAGTATAGATGATAATACAAAATATGATGCGATTGAGATAGAAACAAATGATTTTGAAAATTTAGAAAATTATAATAGTTATTATTATAAAGCTTATTTAAACTATTCTAAAAATAACTTAGATATAGATAAACAAACTATAGTTTATTTTATTAATTATTGTCGAAAAAATAATATTGAATATATGAATATTAATGATTATTTCATAAATTTATATAAAGAAAATGATTTTGATGCGAAAAAAATAGATAGATATATTTATTATTTACAAAATAGTTTAAATTCTAGTTATGAAAATGTTGTAAAAATAGTTAATAATAATTTAGATACAGTTATTTTAAAAAATAAGGTTGATGAAGATTTCATACTAAATTTAATTAATGAAAAATATTATAAATCAAATAATTTAGAAAGATATATTAATTACTTTCAAAATAATAAAAGTTTAAGTAGTAAAGAAATAGTTACTAATGTAAATTCTAATTTAGATTATACTTTTTATAAAGATTATAACATGACTGATACTAGCAAAGATACTTTAATGATTGTTAATAAACATTATAAATTAGATAATAATTATGTACCAAAAAATTTAGTTACAATTGAACCTACTTATGGTTATCAATTTGAAATTAGACAAGATGTATATGAAGCATTTAAAAATATGTATAATGCTGCTAAAAGCGATGGCATTTCCATGTTTATAGTATCACCATATCGAAGTTATAAATTACAAAATAGTATTTATAATAATTATGTTGCTATCGATGGTATAAATAAAGCTGATACTTATTCAGCACGACCTGGATTTTCCGAACATCAATCGGGATTAGCAGTTGATTTAGCTCCAAAAGCTTATATGGATTTAGACACTTTTGTTACATCTCCTAGTTATAATTGGATGATTGAAAATTCCTATAAATATGGTTTTATTTTACGATACCCTCAAAATAAAGAATACATTACTGGATATATGTACGAACCATGGCATTATCGATATGTAGGAGTTGAAGCTGCTACAATTATAAAAAATGAAGATTTAACTTTTGAAGAATATTATGAATATTATGTAAAATAAAAAATAACTTTTTAGAATATTTATGTTTAATGATAAATTAGCGATTTTTGATTTTATTAAATATATTTTTAACTAAAAAAAATTCTAATAGGAAATTCCTACTAGAATTTTTTATTAGATAAATTATTTGTCTACCTTAGTTGTGCTTTTTTTACTCTTATTAGTTTTATTAGTATTTGAAACATCATTTTCAACTTTACTCATTTCTTTAGTTAATTCAGTTTTTAAATCGTCAATTTTTTCTAGTGTTTGATTCTTATTACTGTTACTAAAAACTAAAATAACTACTGTTGCTACTGCAATAAAAATAAAATTATAAATAATTATAGTTGTAGAACTAATAGAACCAGCATTTGCCTCTTTTTCAGCTTGTTTCTTTGCTTTTTCCATTTCTTTCATAACATCATAACTATTCTTACTATCATATTGTTCTTTTATAGCTTGTTTAATAGCATCATCATAATCAGAAGCATAACCTGGGAAAACTTGATCACCAATGACAATAAATGGTACTCCACCTGCTGTCGTTCCTAAAAATTGGGCAACCTCATTCATCAAATCATTATTATCGCTATCTTTCCAAACTTCATAAGAAACAACTTTAAAATATTTTCCATATTCATCAATAATACTATTTAAGAAAGTCAAAAATCTTTTGCAAAAACCACAACCTTGACCTCTAAATAAATAAATAATAGCTTGATTATCATTTTCTTTGTAATTAGAAAAATCATGTTCAATCTCTTCCGCAGTAAGTGCTTGATCTAAATTTAATGTATTATATTTTTTCTCAGCAGCGCTTATATTGAATGGTAATATAACTAAAACTAATGTTAATAAAAATATAAGTGTTTTTTTCATAATCTACTCCCTCCATATAAATTATAATGCTTTAACAATAAAATTACAAGCCATAAAAATATATTTCATGTATTTTTCATATATTAGTTTAATATTATTATCACCAAATAAATTTCTATTAATTTTTTAAAATATAATAGTTATTTGTATGATAACCAATTAATCAATCTATGATATTACTATTTCGAAGTAAAATCAGTATTGCTTATAACACTAGCAATAATTACCTACTTTTTATTTAACTTGTAACGAAATAATGCTGATGGTCGATGACCTCCACCTGTTTTTACTTTATCAGTTTTCTCAACCTTATCGGCAATTATTCTTCTAAAAGCCGGATCCAATAATTTTTTATCTAAAATAATTTCATAAACTTGTTGTAATTCTCCTAAAGTAAAATATTCAGGCATCATATTAAAAACAATATCGGTATATTCTAATTTATTTTTTAAACGTGATATACCTGAAGCAATAACTAAAGCATGGTCAAACGCTAAATTATCATTTTTAACAACACTATATTTATAACGATCAGTCGTTAATTCTTTTAATGTTTTTTTAATAACCACAGTAAAATTTTCAATTTCATTATCAAATGTAATATTAATAGTTTTATCATCTTCTAATATTTTCATATTAAACCAAGAAGCATTTTTTGGTATTTTTTCATTTAACATATTTTTATCGATAAGCGACATATATGCTGTACTAACAATACGCATTCGAGGATCACGATTAATATCACTAAATGTATACAATTGTTCAATATAAATATTATGCAAATTAGTTTCAGTTGCTAAAATTCTAGTGGCTGCTTCATCTAATGTTTCATCCATTTTAACAAATCCACCAGGTAGACACCATTTATCTTTAAAGGGATAGTCCTGTCTTTTTACTAATAATACACTAAAATGTTTTTCATTTAATTTTCGATAATTAGTAGTTAGACTATTTGATACACTAAAAATAATTATATCTGTAGTCATCGATAATTTTTCAAATTTACTTGAATCATAATGTTTTAAAAATTCTTCTTCACTTTTATATGGCATGGTTACCTCCTAAATTTTTCTTATTATCGATTTGATTATAACACAATTAACATATTTTTTATATATAATTTATTAAAAAAATAATATAGATTAATAACTTTTATCTACTAGATATTAAATTATTTCTAATAATTTATCCATAATATTTTCAATAACTAAATCTTTATTTTCTTTTCTAGATTTCTTAATTGCTTCTATTTCTAGCAAATAATCTTTATTTGTATCTTTATCATAAATACAAATAAAGACAACATTATCCGCTCCAAAAGGATTATTTTTATCGACGCGATTTAATTTTCCTGTTATGCCTATTCCATAATTTGAATTAGTAAATTGTGCAATATTGTGAGCCATTTCAATTGCTGTCTCTTTACTATAAACAGAATATCTTTCAATTATATCTTTATTAACACCCATTTTTATTTTATATTCATTTGAATAAGTAACAGCGCTAAATTTTAAAATTTCACTAGCACCTTCAATATTCGTAATAGCGTTACTAACTCCACCACCAGTACATGATTCCATAGTTGCTAAAGTTTTTTGTTGTTTTGTTAATATTTTAATAATATTTCTAATTTTTTCTTCCATATGATACCTACCTTTAATATAATTTCCTACATTTTATATATTTTAACACATTTTTATCGATAAAACTATCATAATCAAAATTTTCATCTTTTAATTTATTTCTAATCAAAGTTGATGATATATTATTTATAGGAATATTAGCAACAATAATATTATTTTTATATTGACTATATTTAGTAATTAAATTTTCAATTTCATCATTTCTTTTTATAACTAATAATTTAAAATTATTTAGGATATATTCATATTCCTTCCATTCATCAATTTCTTTTAAATTATCACTACCACAAATAAAATATATATCGCAACTAGGATATTTTTCTTTAAAATGATTTAATGTTTGATATGTATATTTAAAATTTCCAAATTCATAATTAGATACTTCAACATTTTGAACATCTTTTAGCATTATTTTCAACATATTATATCTATCAATATAACTAATTAAATTGCATTTTTGATAAAAATTGCCAGTTGGAACATAAATAACTTTATCTAAATAATTATTTTTTAATAAATTAATGGCTATATCTTTATGCATTTGATGTGGTGGATTAAAACAGCCACCGAATATTCCAATTTTCATTTTATTACTTTCTATAAGTTGGAATATTAAATTTATGTAAATTATTTTGATGAAGTTTTTTAATTTTTTGGGCTTCATCGATTGAAACACTATCTTCAGTTTCCATATACTGCGCAATTGCTTTATAACTAACCCCTAATTTTTCTTCATCTATTTGATTAGATAAGCCATCATTTGGTTTTTTATATAATACTTTTTTAGGAACTTTTAACACCTCACCTATTTGAATAACTTCATCGACCGTTAAATCGGCAATTGGTGCAATATCATGGACAGAATCTCCACCTTTAGTAAAATAACCTACAAATAATTCACATTTATTGGAAGTACCTGCTACTAGATATGTTTTTTTGCCTATAGCACTATATAAAGCAGCCAAATAATAAAGAGTTACCATTCTAAGTCTTGGTTTTAAATTAATATCACTATTTAAAAGTTCTTGGCCATTAAAATTTCCTAATTTATTTAATTCTAATTTAAAATCATCGAAAATTGAAGTGAGATTAAAATTTATAAGTTTAAAACCATAATAATCACTTATTAATTTTGCATCAATTGCATCATCACACTTAGAATGACATGGTAATGTTACTCCAATAACATTTTCGCTTCCTAAGGCTTTAGTCATAAGAGCAGCAACAACGGCTGAATCTTTACCACCACTTATACCTATAATAGCGCCTCCTAAACTATTTTTTTGATAATAATCTTTTATAAAATTAACTATATTTTTTGTTTCTTCTAATGCATCAAATTTTTTCATTTTTATCTTCCTTTCACATACTTTTTCGCTTTTTCTAAAGTTAAAATTGAATTAACTCCTTCAATATATCCTAAATCTACTAATTCCAAAGCCTCATCAAATGTACATTCAAAATAACGAATAAATTCTGATTCATCTAAATGTTGCTTTTTTAATTTTTTAGCATTTAAAGCCATAAAACTTATATTATAGGCTTTTGAACATCCTTCATCTTGATAAAACTTAGTTAATTCAATTAAATTATTAGAAACATACCCAGTTTCTTCTTCTAATTCTCTTTTTGCTGCAACAATTGGTTGTTCACCTTTTTCAATATAACCAGCCGGCAGTCCAATTCCTACCGTTTTTTCAGTAAAAACTCTAGGTTCAACTACTAAAATCGTATTATTTTCTTCAGTTATTGGTAAAATAATTACGGCACTTCCTGGCAAATTATTTTTAATAATTTCTTCCCTAAAAATAGTTTTTTGATTATTAAGTAAACAATTAAATCTATTAACTTTAATAAATTGCGATTCACCTAAAATTTGCTCTATTTTTACAGTTTTAAGTTCATTTATATATTGTTTTAATTCTAGTAATTTTTCTTTTCTCATTTTTTAACCATCACTTTACTTTTATATTTTTTTATTAACTCATCTTTCAAATCTAAAAGTTTTTGAGATAAATCAACATAGTATTCATGTGGATTATCAATTCTTTTAATTTCTGGATAAAATTTGGCTAATTCTTGTGTACAATAGTCTCTTTTTTCCATAATACTTGGCTCATCATAAACTAACATTCCGTCAAGAAAAATTGGAACTTGTAATTCTCTAACCGTGTAATTAGTAATAGTTTTTGTTTTATTTCGATCAGTAGGACAAATAAGTGTATATTTATCACTGGTAATTTTTTCATCATATAATAAAACGACATCACCTAGGGCATTACCTGTTTTTTTATCATAAAAACGATAGACTTTTTTATAACCAGGATTTATTGTTTTAGCTGTATCATTACTTAATTTAATTTTTGGTTCAACTATTTCGTTATTTTGAATTGCGACTAATTTATAAACAGCATTAAATCTTTCTTTTGGCGCTACTACATTATCGCCTGCTCCTATACTATCAAAAATTGCTCCTTGATTAATTAAAGACGTAATAGTTTTTTCATCTAGACCATTTGAAAGACAAATTTTAGTATTAATGAATCCTTCACGATCTAACATTTTTCTAGCCTCTTTTGATAAATAAGCCAAGTCACCACTATCGATTCTAATTCCTTTAAATTCATAACCATTAGGTATTAAAAATTCTTTAGCCACTTTAATTGCAGTTGGAATACCACTATTTAAAGTATCATAAGTATCAACTAAAAAAATACAATTATTTTGATTAGCCTTCGCATATTCAATAAATGCTTCTTCCTCACTGTCATATGCTTCGATCATACTATGAGCCATAGTGCCAGCCGTTTTAAGACCATAGATATAAGATGCTTCATCATTTGAGGTCGAAGCACACCCACCAATAATCGCATATTTAGATGCTTCAATAGAGGCCTCACCTTGACATCTTCTAGCACCAAATTCCATAACAGGACGATTTTGAGCTGCTTCAGTTATCCTTTTTGCTGAGGTCGCAACTAAACTACCATGATTAAAATATGATAAGATGGCTGTTTCAATAATTTGCGCTTCGACTAAATTAGCTTTTACAGTTAAAATTGGTTCATTTGGAAAAACTACAGTTCCATCAGGAATAGCAAAAATATCTCCTGTAAACTTTAAATTTACTAAATAATTCAAAAAATCTTCATCAAAATTATGTGTCTTTCTTAAATAAGCAATTCTCTTTTCATCAAAATGTAAATTTTTAATAAATTCAATAATATTATCTAAACCACAGCTTATGGAATAACCACTATTAAAGGGATTATTTCTAAAGAAAACATCAAAATAAGCAATTTCATTTTGTTTATGACTTTTAAAATATGTATATGCCATCGTATATTCATAGTCATCAGTCATCAATGTTCTATTTTTCATATTTTTTCACCTTCCATTCTGCCACAATTTGAATTCCGGCTTGATTCATTACATCAAACGCTAAATTGTTATACTCATCTCTATGGTGTGTTGGAGCATTATATGTTTCAACAGCATTCATTGGAACTACGATATTAATATTTTTATTAATCGCATTGAAATATGTTTTTAACGCTAATGCTAGTTGCATAACACATATATCAGTACAACAACCAGTAAGGACAAATTCACTTACATCATTTAAATTATTAAGATATTCAACAAATCCTTGAGCATATATTCCGTTTGTCGAATTTTTTTCAAACACTTTCATTTGTTTCTCAAATTTTTTTATTTCCTCAACTAAATCAGCCTCATAAGTATTCTTTAGACAATGTTCAGGAAAACTTTTAAATTCCATCGCCTTTTTTTCATGACAATCACGAAAGGCAATAACTGGATATTTTTTTTGTAAAAAATCATTAATTAATTTTACATTTTCATCAATAATATGTCTAATATAAGGATCAGCCATATTTCCTGTATTGATAAAGCCATTAACCATATCAACAACTATTAACCCACTTTTTATAAATTTTAAATCTTCTTTCATAATGTCTCCTCTTTCTTTTTAACTTTTTGTTAATAACA
>CANROQ010000030.1 GCA_947632295.1 uncultured Bacilli bacterium | reverse complement strand
TTACTATTGTATGTTATAACATTTAATATTATCATATCTGTATAATTATCGATATCTAAATTATATTTTTTATTGTCCATGAAATCATAATTTTCGATACTTTTAACTACATTTTCTTTTATTTTTGAATCACTTAATAAAAATGTTAAAAACAAAGCTGAAATTAAGGATATCAAAATAACAGTTGTTGATAATAAATATTTTTTCATAAATCACCCTCTTAAGACAAAACCAAATTTAGATTTTTCAATATTGTTATCTTTTAAATTATTAGTATTTAAAATAATTTGTTCATTTATATTATTATAAGATGTATACATATCTCTCGACAAATAAATATATACTTTATTCTCATAAAAATTATTTTTATCATTTAAAAATTTTTGAACATCAGTTTGGTACAAACCTCGAATGCAATCATAAGTATTATTAACAGGACAATTAACTACATCATTTTGAATAAAATCAATCAACCAAAGGATTTGTTCCGGTTCGCCATTGGTTATAAATTTTTCATTACTATTTAATCTTATTTTTTTTATATCTTCTATTTCATCAGCTGTAAATATAACAATAGGCTCCATAATAGAATCTAAATTATATCTATAAACATTAAATAATGAGGTAGGCTTTGTTTTATTCCAATCTCCTTCATTCAAATTAATTATTAAATTTTCTATATTAGTAATAGATAAAATAATAGTTCCTATCATAAAAACTAAATAATTATTAAAATGAATTTTTTCACTTTCATAATAATTATCATAACATCTAAATAAAATTGTAAAACACATAATCCATAAGATGTAATAATATTTTGAAATATAATATGGCAAGATTACTTTACATACTGTTAAAATATTTAAAATTAAAATAAATAACAATAACCCAATAGTCATAATTATTTCAAAATCCATATTTTTTTCTTTAAATTTTTTGTAACAATAATAACTTATAATTGGTAAAAATAATAAAGAATTCCCTATAACATCATTATAAAAGTATCCATCAATTTGCGTTTGATTTATTAAATTCATATTGGTATTATGAAATGTTGGAAAAATAAAATATGCAAATCCTAATATAATAGGTAATCCAAACATAAAACTATATTTTAGTATAATACGTTTATTTTTGATAAAATAAATAAATTCTGTTAAAAATACAAATGGAATAAATAAATAATATGTAAATGTTAAGCCTATGTTTAAAAGAGATAGCAAATAAAAATTTATCTTTTCATTATTTAATTCTTTTATAAGCATCATTATTACAATTATTATGCAACTAGCATGTCCCACATAGAAAAAACCTATTAATAAATTGTTAAGTGGATAACCTAAAACAAAGAAAATTGTGCCAATCAACTTAATAAAATTATGCTTATCATTATTAATTAAATAATAAAATAATACTGCTGTCATAAATAATGTAAAAATATCAAATAAAATATATAAATTATAAAAATTATTTTCTGATATAAATGGGGATAAAGATTTAAAAATAATACCTAAATTTACATATGAACCAAAACGCCATGTTTCAAAATTTAAAATTGTCTTATCTTTAACAAAATTGAGTAAAAATGATTCTTGATAAAAACTATAGGAACTTTGAAAGTGAATACTAGGATCTAGCGTTGTGTATGTTATTGAAAATGGAAAGCCAAATCTTATAAAAGAAATTACAGTAATTAGTAATAAAATAAAAAGCAAATACCATAAATCTTTTAATTTAAAATAATATTTTTGTTTCTCTTTTCTCAAAAATTTTAAATAAATAAATGAACTTATTAATATATAAATAAGACTTATAACAAAAAGATTTGAAGGTATTTTTATATAACTTAAAATATATACCACAAAAGAGTTAAAGCAAAATAATAGTACAATCGATATAAAAATCCATTTAATAATATTTAATTTATTAGATGTCTTTTTTAAAAATAAGAAAACAACTATCAGTAAAACTGATGAAATTAAAAATACAAAACTACCTAACATATAAACCATCTACCGTTCTAATATGTATATTATTTGTATCAATAGAGTAGAAATTTTCATAAAATTCATTTAAATAAAATCCATAATAAGAATGATTGCCTCTATAATCAGTATAAATACTATGCCATGTATATACAAAATCTTCATATGGTATTTCATCTATTACTATAATTTTATTATTATTTTCAATTAAAGCTTTGGAATTCATTAAATTGATTTTACTATTTCTTAGATAACCATTAAAAATAGATATAATGTTACAAATTAAAATTAATGAACAAATTACTTCAAAAACATATAAAAATTTTAAATTCAAAGCATTTTTTGGCATATCATGAATACAATCAAATGAAATAATAATCATAGTAAGTAAAAAATATAAATAATAACGAATTCCCATATATCTAATAAATATTACTGGTATTATTGTTGATATAAAAGTAACTATTAATGATAAAAATAAAAATTTTTTATCTTTCCAAAGCGATACACAAGATATATATAGAACACTTATTACAAGTATAAAATAATATGTATACATTAAAATTATGTTAATAATAGGTATTTTTTGAAATTCATACGAGCTGAAAATTTCCATAGCATCTTGATTATTATGAAAAAATAAAATATTAACATCAAAAATTTTATATAATAAAAATATAAAAATATAACTTATTAATATAATACAAGGAATTAGTTTAAAAATTTTATGATGGCCATTTAACTTTGATATATATTTATAATTTATTATTAAAGCAAATATCAAAAAATAAATACCGAACAAATTTGGATTTAAAAGCATATTAAAAAAGAATTGAATTTTTCCAAAAATACTTTGTAAATTTGTATATAATGAAATTTCATCTATCAAATGATAGGCTCTTAAAAAATTACCTGGCGCTAAAGATGATATCAAAAATCCGATTATAGAAATAATCAATAGTAAAATTATTTCTTTAATATTATTTTGTTTTTTCCATGATGCAATTAAAATAAAAAATAAAAATACTATTAAAATAAAACTTAGTTGTTCTAATATAAACATATGTAAAAAGCATATTAAACTTAATAATATTAAAAGACTCTTTTTGATTTTTTTATTTAATAAATAATATTTATATACAAAATAAATTACAAATAATGTTAAATTAAAACCCCATATATATAATATGCCACCATAAGCCCAATATAAAGTTTCCCTCGCTATATGCACATTAAAGCCTATTACAATTAGTGAAAAATAAAATAGGCATTTTTTTAAGTCAATATTTTTAAATAAACTAAATATTTTTAAACATAAATATATCATTATAAAAACCATAATTGGGTTTAATATTCTAAAAAATTGAATACCAAAAAATGATAAACCAAAACTAACAATAAAATGTCCAACTAATCTTCCAGACCATTCATTCCAAAAAAAAGACATTTCTTTTAAACAATATATTAAAATATTACCAAAACTACGATCATTATGTATGGGATACATAACTTGAAAATCATCACCATAAAAATATACTAATTGCATTTGAAGAAAAAAAACTATATATAAAATAATCAACAATATTACATATTTATATTTAGATATAAAATTAATAACTTTTTTCATAAAATCACACTCTTTATCAATTTTTTCTTAACTTTATTTTTTGTCTAATTCTTTTTCTTCTTGTACCAATATCATTAAAATCACAATTTTTACAAAAATTATTATTATATCTACCATTAAGCATATTTTTTCGTAATAATTTAAACTTTTCATTATTAAAAATAGTGATAATATTATCATCGTATACATTCCCAAAATTTGTTTTTTCTTTGGTATCACAACAGCAAATTCCAATAATACCGTCTGGAAAAATATTTAAATCTGTATAAGGAATAGAACAATACGATTTAATAATTCTAGTACCTTTTTTATTTGGTGAAGTATTAGCTCTATTACTAAGTACCTCATGAGAATAACGACGATTAATGGTAATTTTACAATTTATATTTTTATTTTTTAAATAATTGTAATTTTCTTTATTCCATTTGTTCAATTTATAACTAGTACTATAATTATTAATTACTAACTCATCTAATAAATCATAATTAATAATTTCCTCTATTTTTTTTTTATTTAAAAGACTACCATTAGTATAAAGGTACGAATATGCATTAGGAATTTTCTCTCGAATATACTTTAATTTATCAATTAAATTTTTATCTAAAAATGGTTCATTATTAATATTTAAAGTAATTACGCCATCATAATTGATATTTTCTAAATCATCGATTATTTTTTTAAAAGTTTCATCAGTCATTATTTTTGTATCTCTAGTATCGTCTTTTGCATTGCAGCAGCAAAATGAACATAATCCATTACATTTACTAATAGTTTCAATATTAACAAAAAGTGGCAAGATATAATTTTCATTAATCTTCATATATTTTTTATTTGGCAAATTAGATAATTTGCGTTGCAAAAATAAATAAGAATTACTACAAATATTGGGTATATATTTTCTTAAATAAAACCCAATTCTACCACCATATGATTTAACCTGTATTTTCATTAATATCAATCCTATCTTGTTATAAATATTTTATCAAAAAATGTCGATATTGTAAATTAATTGATTAAAATATCTAATAATTATTAAAAAATATTTATTATAGTTTTGGTATATTTCAAAAAGTAATAAATTTAATCATATAATTTACTAATGGTGATAATATGAATTTAGTTCCAAATATAAATGCTAATACTTTTACTTTAAGTGCTATTATAATTGGTTATATATTGCTTGATGGTTCAACTCCTGCTGAACAAAATTCACTTGGAAACTGGTTCATGTTAATTGGGCAAGTACTATGTACAAATTCAGCACAACAGCAAGTTTTAAATAATCGAACTGGACAATCAAATCAACAAAATCGGCATATTATTAACGATGATAATATTAAACAATCTTCGACTGAAAATATATCTATCGATGAACAAATTAAGATGATGCAAAAAGTAATTGATGCCATGCAACAAGAAATAAATAATTTGAAAAATTAACAGTTTTGCACATTGTTATACACAAATCTGTTAAATTTGATAATAAATACAAAAAAAGTTTTGAACATATTTTGTTCAAAACTTAATTTATAATATTATTTTACAAATGGAATTAAAGCCATAAATCTTGCTTTTTTAATTTCTCCAGCAATATATCTTTGATGTTCAGCACAATTACCAGTTAATCTTCTTGGTAAAATTTTGGCTCTATCAGCACTTATATATTTTTTTATTATATCAACATCGCTGTATTTTACACTTTTTCCAGCACACATTTGACATACTTTTTTTCTTTTTTTATTATTGCGAAATTCTGCCATCTTTATCCTCCTTATTAATCTAGAAAATTATCATCTATTGACACACTATCGCCAAAATCAGCGAATGGATCGTTTTCAACACTTATATTATTGGCATAATCGTTATTTTGATAGTCATAAGGGCTTGGATCATCACTAGAATTTTGAGCACGTGCTTGACTTTGTGCCTTGCTTTCTAAAAATTGAACGCTGTCAGCCACTACATCCATCGAATATCTTTTATTTCCATCTTTATCAGTATAATTTCCTGTTTGTAGTCTACCTTCAATTGAAACTAGACTTCCTTTATCTAAAAAATTGCATACATTTTCGGCTTGTTTACGCCAAACAATGATATTTATAAAATCTGTTTCTCTTTCGCCTTGTGCATTATTAAAAGTTCTATTTATAGCAACTGAAAATCTTGCATAAGGTAAATTCGAACTTGTATATCGTAATTCAGGTTTAGCAGTTAATCTTCCTACTAATTCGACACGATTCATAATTACACCTCTTCTTATTTTTCTAATTTAGTAATTAAATGACGAATAACATCGTTACTTATTAATGCTAAACGATCAAATTCTTTAATTGCTTTATCATCATTAGCTTCTAGAGTAATTATATAATAGTAACCACTTTTAAATTTTTTAATTTCATAAGCTAATTCTCTTTGACCCATTTCAGTTGTTTCTGTAATTTTTCCACCATTATTAGTTATAATATCTTGAAAACTTTTAACTGTTTTTTTGATATCTTCTTCGCTTAATGTTGGTTTTACAATAAACATAATTTCATAGTTATTCATTGTTCCACCTCCTTATGGTCTATTGGCTTCTAAAAGAAGCAAGGAGTAAATTAATACTCGCTAAAGATTATAGCAAAAATAAAGTAAAATGTAAATATTTTTACTACTAATATCTTATTTTTTTTATTAAATTTTATTCTTTTATCCTTTTTTTATGTTGCATTAAACTATCATCAATTATTTCACGTAATTTTCTCATTGTTAGATAATTATTACCTAATAAATTAATTTTATGCATTATTATTTCAAAATCGACGCTATTATTATCGATACCCATACTACTTATAAAATTAATAAATTCTTTTCTATTAAGTGATTTATTTAATACATATTCATTTTCGTTATAACCATATTTTACTAAATTGCTATTTAAACATTGCATGCCAACAACTGGTTTATTATAAGCAATAGGCATTTCTGTTATTTGACAAACCATTTGACTAGTTGGATAAATTTCATCAAAAATAATGTTTGTATAGCAATTAAAATAATCTTTTCTAGTTTCCAAAGAAGCAATTATTTCTTCTAATGCTGCATGTCCAGCTTTTTGACCAAGTCCATTTATACTACATTCAAGTTGGTTAATACCTATTTTTGTTGCTAGCAGTGAATTACTAACAGCATTTCCTAAATCATTGTGACAATGAACCGAAATATCTACATTATTAACATTTTTAACTTTATTTTTAATATATTTTATATAATTTACCAATTCATCAGGCATTATATATCCTAATGCATCGATTATATTTATTGTATTTGCGCCAGCATTTATAGCTATTTCGATTATTTTACATGCAAAATTTAAATCTATTGATGTAGCATCTTCCAAAGAAAATTCTATATCATTAAATTTATTTTTGGCATAAGAAACAGTTTCAAGAATTTGTCTTAAATATTCATTTTTACTTTTTATATCATTTTGTCTATTAGATACTGTAGCCAAAAGATTAATTCGTTTATTATTGGCATCTTTAAGTGCTTCGTATGCAACATCAATATCATTTTTATTTAAGTTTGCTAAACTACATATTGTAGAATTACTTATAACTTTACTGATTGCTTTAATAGTTTCGTAATCAGTTTTTGAATTAGAAGCACAGCCTATTTCAATTATATCAACACCTAATTTTTCTAGTTGCATGGCTAATTTTACTTTTTCATATATATCCATACTATATGCAAGTACTTTAGAACTAGAGCTTAAAGTGGTATCGAAAATTTTTATTTGATGCATATCATTTAATCCCATATGTATTAATAATCCCTTCACTATATTTCAATCTTTTTAATAATCGCAAAATATATAATACTACATGGTTTAAATTTGTCAACAAATTAGAGAAAAAAATAATGACAACTTTGTCACTATTTTTAATCATCTCTTTTACCAAATAATCTTAATAAATCTAAGAATATATTAATAAAATCTAAATATAATTGTAATGCTCCATAGATAGCTAAATTTTCCTCATTTGGATAAAAATCCATCGATCTTTTTATAACTTGCATATCATATGCTGTATATCCTAAAAAGACAATAATACCAATAATAGCTAAAACTAAATCAAAAGTTTCATTATTAATAAACATATTAATAATAGAACAAATAACTATTCCTAATAAAGCCATGAATAAAATTGTACTAATTTTTGTTAAATCCATATTTGTATATTTACCAATTAAAGCAAAGATACCAAATAATAAAGCAGTTATTCCAAATACGTAAATAATTGATCCCATTTTATATGCTAAAAAAATTGATGAAAAAGTAAGACCTGTTACAATTGAATATAGTACAAAACAAATTTTAGCAGTTATTGGACTCATTTTATGCAATCTAAAAGATAAAAAGATACATAGTAATATTTCAATAATTGAAAAAATTATCCAATTATTTCCTTGAAAGACAACTAATAACATTCTTGTATTATTAGCAACAGTATATCCAGTTAAAAACGTTAATAATAAACCAATAAACATCCAACCAAATACTTTTGTATAAACATTTTTTAAATCCATTTTTTCCCTCCTAATTTAATTATATTGTAAATTTAAAAATATTACAATACTATTTATTAAATCTAAAATAGCAAATATCTCCATCTTGCATTAAATATTCTTTTCCTTCTAGACGCATTTTTCCAGCTTCACGAACTTTTTTTTCACTACCTTGTTCTTTAAGATCAGTATAACTCATAACTTCGGCTTTGATAAAACCTTTTTCAAAATCAGTATGAATTATACCGGCACATTCAGGTGCTTTCATACCTTTTTTAAAAGTCCAAGCCCTAACCTCATCAGTTCCAGCGGTAAAATAAGTAGCTAAACCTAATAAATCGTAAGTTGCTTTTATTAGTTTTGCTAGTCCGCCTTCTTTTATACCTAAATCGGCTAAAAATAAATCTTTTTCTTCATCAGATAAATCACATAATTCAGATTCTATTTTAGCGCTTACTTTAATTACTTTAGCATTTTCTGCTTTAGCATACTCTTCTACTTTTTTTGTATAATCATTTTCACCACTTACTAAATCATCTTCACTAATATTAGCCATATAAATAATTGGTTTGGCTGTTAACAAATTAAATGACTTAATTAATTTTTGTTCAGCATCAGTTAATTCTACTTGACGAATTGCAATATTTTGTTCCAAATTAGTTTTAATTTTATTTAATAATTCGACTTCTAATTTAGTTTCTTTATCTTTTGACATGGCTGCTTTTTTTCCAATACGATTGATACGATTTTCGATTACTTCTAAATCAGCGATGGCAAGTTCAGCATTAATTGTTTCAATATCACGAATAGGATCAATTTTACCATCAACATGGGTAATATTTGAATCGTCAAAGCATCTTACTACTTCTACTATCGCATCCACCTCGCGAATATGGGCTAAAAACTTATTACCTAAACCTTCACCACTTGAGGCACCTTTAACAAGACCAGCGATATCAGTAAATTCAAAAGTGGTTGGCACTAAACTTTTTGGCTTGTATAAATCATTTAAAAAATCTAATCTTTCATCTGGTACTGTTACAATTCCAACATTTGGATCAATAGTTGCAAAAGGGTAATTGGCTGCTAAAATTTTTTGTTTAGTAATAGCGTTAAATAAAGTTGATTTACCTACATTTGGTAGACCAACAATTCCAGCTGTTAAACTCATAATAATTCCTCATTTCCACTTTATCAATTATATCACAAATAAGAAAAAATACCAAATTCAGTTGGTAGTTTAATATAATTGAAATTTAAAGTTTGAAAAATTTATAAAACTTAAATCAAAAATTTTTTTAGTTGCATATTACTG
>CANROQ010000029.1 GCA_947632295.1 uncultured Bacilli bacterium | reverse complement strand
TTTATCTTTTATATATTTATTTAATTTTTTATAATCTAATAGTTCTTCAAATTCAATAAATTCAAAATTAATAAATACTATATGCTCTTCATCTATTTTCCTTTTTTCTTTTAATTCTTCTATTATTTGATTTAAAATAACTGATTTACCACATCTTCTTATACCAACTAATATTTTAATTAAATTGGAATCATAAAATCCTCTTATTTTAGATAAATAATCTTCTCTTAAAAGCATATAAATCACCTCTGATTAAATTATATATTATTTTTACATTTTTGTAAAGTTATTACTATCAACCGTAATAACTTTTAATTTTAAAAAGTTATTACACCATTGATATAATATTTAAAAATGTAAGATTTATGATTTAAATACTCAAAAATTATTAACTTCGTACCATGTTAGTACGAAGTTAGTTTTTTCTTACATATGTAAAAGTTATTTTATAAAACCATTTTGAACAAATTTTGTTTCATTGACTACGACAAAGGCTTTTTTATCATGTTTATGAATAAATTCTTTTAGTTGTGTCAAGTTTTTGTTTCTAATTTCAATAAATAACATATATTTTTCATTTTTTTCTTCTTGACCTTGAATATTGATTAGCGATACTGCATATCCTTCGTCTCTAAGTAGTGAAGCAAGTTTAATATTACTAGTTATGACTTGAACGCTAAAATTTGTTTTAATAAGACTACTAGATAATTTTCCACCAATATATGTTCCAGTTGCGTAACCTAATGCATAAGAAATCATAATCCATATACTAGTTTCATCAGTATTTAAGGCTTCTCTTACGATAGTAAACCAAATACAAATTTCAAAAAAACCAATTAAACTAGCAATGAGGTCTTTACCTTTAACTGTAAAAATTGTACGTACTGTTCCTAGTGAAACATCCATAATTCTTGCGAAAAATATTTTAATGCATAGAAACAACATATAATCACCTACCATTTAGTAAATATCATTATTAGTTTAACTATAAATTTGCTTTTTATACTTAATTAATTTGTGTCAAGTAAGATATTTTTTATGTAAAGTAAATTGTTATATTATTATATATATGTTATAATCGTTACGATAATATAGGGAAAGTTTATATTTTATTTGAGGAGGTTTTAGATGAGTGAAATTGTATTTCGAAAGGCAAAACTATTAGATGTTAAAGAAATTATCGAACTATGTGATGAATGTTTTTTAGAGAAAACTAATATTGATTATGCAATGAAAGTTTTTGAAGAAACTATGCATGATAAAAATCAAATTTATTTAGTAGGAATTTTAAATGACAAGATAGTTGCTCATGCTAAAATTACTATTATTCCAACTATATATGAGGATATGAATACTTATGCAATTTTAAATCATGTTTGTGTTAAGCCAGAATTACGCCGTGAACATTTTGGCACAAAAATGTTAGATGAATGTTTTAAAATCGCAAAAGAGAATCATTGTAAATGTGTAGAATTGTGGTCTAAAAATTTTAGAGTTGCTGCTCATGGACTTTATCATAAGTATGGATTTGATGTTATGGATGCTAAATTTTTTTCAAAAGAAATTGATTAAGGAGTGTGGATTATGAAAATTAGTAATGTTTATGTTGGTGGTTGGTTTCAAAGAACGATGTTACAGTTATCGGAAATTTATGATTTTTTAAGAGATGCTAAAAGTCAACTAAATTTAAATCAAAAAAAACTTGCTGAATTTCAAAAAAATTTGGAAATTGGCAAGATTGATTATGGGGTTTCAGGAGAAGAATATATTGAGTTTACAACTGCTTTGGATATTAGAGTTAAAATATTTGAGGATGGTTTAATTGTTTTAAACAATGAACGTGTTAGTGAAGATACGTTAAATGCTGATATTAATCGTGTGACAGATTATTATGAAAAAAGATTATCACCTGCTTTTAGTTATTTATTTAGTTTAGGTGCACCAGTTCCTAAAGAATTGGCTAGTATCGAAACAATTTATCCATATTTTATTGTATGTGATAATGCAACAAGTGAAGAAATGAATTCTTTACTTACAAGAACTGAAAAACAAAAGTATTTTGAATTTGAGAATCCTAAATATACTGTTTTAAGAGGCGATAAGTATTATTTTATTAATAATTTAAAACAATCTAATGAGAATATTGAAAGATATATTGAAGAACAAATTTTTATAAGGGAATTTAAAGGTCAATTACATAGATATTTAAATATTCATAGAATTATTTGGGAAAAAATTGATGCTGTAAAAGAAAATGCTAATGTTAAAGGTTCAGAAATTGTCAAGTTTACTTCTAAATTAGAGGGATATGCTAAAACAATTAATTTGATAGATGGTAGAATTAATCAAATGGGTACTTATATTTCAACGCGAGAAAAAATTGCTAAAAGTGATACTGAACTTGCTGAGTTTTTAGCAATATCAGGTTATAGGTATGAAACTTTACGAGATACTTTAGATTATATAAAATATTTGTGGAGTATGACTAAAAATTATGTTTCTGCAGCGCAAAAATTATTTGATGGTATTAAGTCTGATGTTACGAGTAAATCTGTTGATAGTTTAACAATTGTTACATCGATGAGTGCAGGAGCTGCTTTATTAGATTTATTTACAGGCTCGGCTCCAACCTTTACAGCCTTTGGATTTATATATTTCTTTGCTTTAGCATTACTTGGTTGGGGTGCAACAAAAATATTAAATATTGTTGCGAATAGAAGAAAATATGAAGTTTCAGATATCGAATATGAAAAAGATATCAAATAATGTTTTATGAAAAGATATTTTGAAACAGTAAAAACGCTTTTAAAAATTGCTAATGGTAAATTTTTTGTCGTCGTTCAAATGTTTGTTAGTTGTTGTTTATATAATTTATCAAATTTGCTACCTCCAATAGCGACATCTGGAATTATTGCGGTAATTTCAAATAATGATTTTAATGGTATTTGGTATTATGTTTTACTATATCTATTATTTTATGTTATCTATTTTAGTATGTTAAATTGGAATTATCATACTTATACAACACTTGCTAATTATTATCACTTGGAAGTTCAAAAAAAATTATTTGAGCATATAGCTAATAATGACTCAATTTTTAGTAAAATTTCTAAAGGAAAAATTGTAGATACTACCAGTGATGATATTAGATATTTAGTTGATGTAGTCGATGCAGCATCTGAGGCTTTAATGAAATTTATTCAATTAATTGTTATTTTTATAATATTTAGTTCTTATAATATTGGAGTGGCTTTGATTGCGTTAGTTATTGATTTATTATATTTGTGGTTAATGAATATTAATTCTAAGCATGTTTCTAAATATTATGAAGGGACAAGAAAATATGAGGATAAAATAATCGATATTTTTTATCAAATGTTATTAAATTTGAAGCAAGTTAAGTCATTAAATATAATGCCTAATCTTAATAAAAATTTGGATAAAACAAGGTCAAAGTGGAAAGAGGAATATAAAAGTAAAAGATCTACTATGATAGATAGATATTGTAAGTTGCCATATATTATTTATATTGGTAAAATTTTACTATATATATTGTTAGCGTATTTAGTTACGACTGGAAGAATGACAATTGATAAATTAGTTTTATTAATTAGTTATTTTGAATTGACAATTACTTGTACTGATTCGATGTTAACATATTTGTTAAATTTAAGTAATTATGGTATTAGAGTAAAAAGAATAAAAAATATATTAGATTATACTTCAAATGGTAATATAGACTTTGGTGATATTACTAATGATTATATTAGTGGTTTAGTAGTGTTTAATAAAGTTAATTATGAAATAAAAAATAAAGTAATTTTAAATAATGTTTCATTTAAAATCTATCCAAATGAAATAACAGCTATTGTTGGACATAGTGGTTCAGGTAAGACAACTATAATTAATTTATTATATAGACTTGATCGAATAAAATCTGGAAGTATATCGATAGATGATGAGGATATTTATAATTATACTAAAAATACTTATGCTTCTAATGTATCTGGTGTATTTCAAAAACCTTTTATGTTTGAAATGAGTATAAAGGATAATTTAGCATTAGTCGATAGTAATCATAACAATCAAATAGAAGCATGTAAAAGGGTAGGTATTCATGATTATATTATGAGTTTACCTAAAGGTTATAATACAATTATTAATGATGATGGTAGATTTTTATCAGATGGACAAAAACAATTATTAGTAATAGCAAGAGCAATATTAACGAAAGCAGAAATTCTTATTTTTGATGAGGTAACTAGTAATATTGATCCAAATTCTACGGTAAAAGTTGGCGAAGTTTTAACTGATTTAAAATCAGATCATACAATTTTAATGGTAACTCATAAACCAGAAATGATGAATTTGGCAGATCGAGTAATTGTTCTTGATAATGGAAAAGTAGTGGCCAAAGGAACAAATGATGAAGTATTTGAAAAAAGCGCACTATATAGAGAATTAAGAAATAGAACATTTGCAAGTGTTAGTACTTTGGATAATGAAATAATTTAATTAAATTAAGATTTGTAAATTAAATATAAATGATGAAGATCAGAGAATTTTATAAATTGGCAAAAATGATAATATCAAATTCTTGATTAAGATTTAATTTTGGTAATTGTAATATTTATGAAAATTCTATATAATTATCATGTAATATAAATTTAAAAGTTTGTGAATGAAGGTATGAAAAATTAATGTCATATCTTCATAATGGTGTTTCTATTTTTATGAAAATAGATGTTGAAGTAAGTTACGAATAGTTACTAAAGAAATTACAAAGTTTAATCATAATCATGATAAATTGTTAATGTTTAAAGGAAAAAAATATATGTTGAGTAAAAGACTGGATAATTATAAAATATTATTTTATTTAAGAGTATTAAAAAGTATTCTCAATAATTTTGTTGATGTCTTTCTTGTCTTATATTTTTTAACAGTATCTAATAATAATATATTACCACTTGGTATTTATAGATTAATTTCTATGATTACAGTTTATATTGTTGTTTTATGCGTTAGAAATTATTGCAAATCAAAAGGAAGAATAAAATTTTTGAGAATAGGTATAATTTTGTATTTCGTATATTTTTTAGTCATTATTTTATTAAAAGATAAAGTAGTTGATTATATTTATTTAATTGGTTTATTATATGGTTTAGAAGAAGGTTTTTATTATTCAGTTTATAATATGATTGAAACTGATGGTGTTCAAAATCAAGAACGTTCTAAATTTTTAGGTTCTTATACACTTGTTAAAAATATTATTGCGATTTTATTTCCTCTTATTTTTGGAAGTTTAATTCAAAAATCAGGTTTTATTAATACAACTATATTGGCTTTATTCATTGTAATTATTGAAATAGTATTGTCGAATATTTTTAAGGATAATAATATTCCTAATACGAAAAAAACTGATTTTCGTAAATTTAGAAAAATAGTTTCAAAGAATAAAAAATTTAAAGCTATTTTTGTTGCTAATATTTGTTCTGGATTAACTTATTCTTCAGGGGCTTTATCTTATGTAATTACGATATATATAATTAAAGTTTTTAGTGAAAGTGTAAGTTTAGGTATATTTACTTCAATATTCAGTTTAATATCAGCTTTTATAGGTTTTTTATTTATTAAAATAATAAAGCCAAAACAATATAATTTTTTGATGATTTCAACTTCAATAGTGACTATCATCCTTTTGTGTTTAATGATCTTACATTGTAATTTTATGACAATTGTTTTATATAATTTATTTCAAACTATTTCTAGGGGTTTAACTGATTTAATAAATGAACAAAATGTTTCAAATTTTGTTAATGAGAAAACTCTAAGAAAAGAATATAAAGTAGAATATTTTGTAAGTATTGAAACGGCATTATGTATTGGTAGAGTAATAAGTAATTTCTTATTTATACTTATGGCTTTTAAAAATGCTGATATAATAATGGGAATATTTATTGTTTTTGCAATAATGCGTGTAATTAGTTCAGTAAAATTACAAATGGCTATTTTTAATCGTAATGATATTGATCCAAATTTAAATAATATTAATGTTAGTTTTAATAAATAGACTTCATAGATATGTAAATTAATTCATAGACAAGTTATTTAATCTTATGTTATAATTTTTGTAGTGGAGTTGATAGTATGAATGAAGCAAAAACTAATGAAGAACTTGATTTAAAAAAAGATAACAAAAATGATGTTGATTTTGAAATAATTTGGGAAGGTCAACCATCAGGTTTATGGGATCGTTTTTTGACAGTATTACATTTAAATTTTACTGTTTATCAAATTACCAATGATGAATTAATTGTTAAAGAAGGTTTTTTTAGAAGAACGACTAATACATTAGAGTTATATACTCTAAAAGATCCTGATTTAATCGAAACTATCGTTCAAAGGTGGTTAGGAGTTGGAAATATTTATCTTACTGTTGATACGCATTCGGAACATGAAACCTCTAGAAAGATAGTTCTTAAAAATATTAGAGAACCAGAAAAAGTTAGAAAAATTTTAAGAGATGCGATCGAGGCTGATGTTATGGAAAGAAAGATTACTTATTTTGATAAAGTGTAATCTTTTTTTAATTGTGTTTTTTGCTATTATATGGTATGATATTAACCAAGGAGGAGTGCAAATGAAGAAAGGAAAATTAGTTGTACCAGCATTAGTTACTTTAGTAACATTGACAGGTTGTGGTGGAAAGAAATTGACATGTACAATGTCCGAAAAAACTTTAGGAATTCAAAATAATATGTCAGTTGAAGTAACATTTAAAGATAACAAAGTAGACAAAATGAAAGCAATTGTTGATATGGTTTTACCAAATGAATATAAGGAACAAAAACAAACATTAATTGATAATATAAAAGATTCTAATGAAAATATAGAAGTTATTGAAACTAAAGATGGGATTAGAACTACGATTTCAGGAAGTAGTGATATGGCAGGTGAACTTGATTTAAATGAAGATATCGTTACTTATGACGATGTTAAAAAAGAATTTGAAGCACAAGGTTATACTTGCAAGTAGAGTCTAGAATTTTCTAGACTTTTTATATATTAATGAACTACGTGCATTTTAATTATAAAAGTTATATAATGTAAGCGATAATAGAAAAGAGATATAAATTTGAAAAATAAAAAGTTGTTTGCATTAGCATTAGGCACTTTGGTAGTATTTACAGGTTGTGGTGATAAGATAGAAACTTTAACTTGTAAAGATGTATCCACAACTGGAGGTATGACTGATTTAAATCAAACTGTAGAATTTACTTTTGAAAATAATAAATTAGCTTCTATGAAATTAACGCAAGATTATACTGTCTTAGATGAATATTTGGAGCAAAAAGATACAATTATTGAACTTGCTAAAGATGATAATTATGATGAATTTATTGAAACTGAAAATGGTTATAAAACAATAAATTCTTATAATAATGAAGAAGATATAAAATTAGTTATTAAGCAATTTAAAGATGATTATAATGATGATTTATCTTATAAATCTTTGAAAACAGCATTAGAAGAAGAAAATATGATATGTGAATAAAATCTAGTTTATCTAGATTTTTTTTCGTATAAAAAAAGACTTTTTCAAGTCTTATAGAAATATTAGTACAAGTGAACCTACAATTAAACAATAGATAACAAAGTAAATTAATTTACCATTTTTGACTATGTTTCTAAACCATATTGTTGCAAAATAAGTGAAAATTCCGGCAATGGCTGTAGCAGTCAAATAACAAATCCACATATTTACACTTAAATTACTATTAACTAAATCACTTATGCCTAAAACTGTTGTTGCAAGTGAAATTGGAATATAAAGTATGAATGAAAAATTAAAGGCTGTTTCTCTTTTAAATTTTCTAGTCATACCACCAACAATAGTAGCTCCACTACGACTGATACCAGGTAATAAGGCAACAGTTTGAAATAATCCAACCACTAAAGCATCTTTATATGTAATTTGGTTTGGTGATTTTTTTCCTTTTAATTTTCTAATTAAGAATAAAAATAAAGCCGTTATAAGTAAAGTTATGCCAACAAATTTGACGTTTTTTTCTAAAGCATCAAATAAACCTAATTTGGTAACGATGATACCCATGATACCAGCCGGGATAGTTCCTATTACAATTAACCAACAATATTTGTAGTTATCATAATATTCTTGTTTTTTGGTTTTTAAATAACCAAAGAAACTTTTAAATAGATTAATAATATCTTTTCTAAATAGAATGGCTATCGCAATTAAACTGCCGAAATTTGTTAAAGTCGCAAGTAGGCCAAAATCGACATCTAAGTTACTACCACTAATTAACTTTTGAAAAATTAATAAATGTCCACTTGAAGAAACTGGTATAGGTTCAGTAATTCCTTGAATTAAACCTAAAATTATAAATTTTAAAATATCAATTATCATAATACCACCTATTTAATTATATACTAAATTATAAAATTAATAAATAAAACAAATTAAATTTAATAAAATTTATTAGGTGGTAAAAATGCTAGTTAGATATTTCTTTTTTTTACTAGGCTTTGGACTTACTGTAGTTGGTTTTATGTATATAATAATTTATTTAAATTTACTTAGTATTGGGTATAATTTTTTACAATATGTTAAATTTATAAGTAGTAGGTTAGAATGCTTAAATGCGGTCTTTGGAATTATTATTATGATTTTAGTGGTAACTATGTCTGGAGGAAAAAAAGATGAATTATGTCTATGATGTATTAATTAATTTTAATAAAGAATTATATGATTTTTTTGACTGGAATACTAGTGATAATATTTCACATATAAGAAAGATATTAATATTTAAAGTTAATAATAAAATTATTAATGATTTAAAATATAAGTACATTAATGTCAACCAAGATTTTTTAGTTAAAATAAGTAATCGAACGGAAATGTTTACTAGTCAAAATGTTAAAATAATTAATTATGCTTGTCTTTTTACTAATGGTCTAGAAGTAATTGGCGCTAAATTCGATCGTAATGGAAATTTAACTCATAAAAGTCGCCTATTAATAGATGAAGAGTCTGAAATTTTAGATTCAATCGATGATTTTGAAGAATATGATTTGAATTATAAAATTATAACTAGTTTACCAATTAGTGATTTTAAAACGCGAAAAGAAAGAGAAATAGAAAAATTTATTAATAAAAATCTAAAAGAAATAAATATTAATGATTCTGAAAAATTAAAATATTTATATTATGAATGTTTTAATAAAAAAGAAAATGATTTCAATAAAATGTTGATTGATATTAATAAAGCTTTAAAGAATAATTGGGATAAATATTATTTAAAAATTTATAACTTTTTTAAATTAATTAGTGTAAAAGGAAAATAGAAGGTGTCGATATTTGTAAATTATAGATATTATTAAGATATGTTTTTATATTGATAGTATTTTTTTTGATATACTATTGATAGGTGGTTATATGTATATTTTAGGAGTAATGGAATTTAATTTTCCTATTTGGTTTA
>CANROQ010000028.1 GCA_947632295.1 uncultured Bacilli bacterium | reverse complement strand
ATCATTACTGAAAAAAGTTCAACATTAGCTAGTGCTAATACATATGTGTTCAGTGTTGATGTTAAAGCTAACAAAACGCAAATAAAAAATGCAATTGAAAAAATATTTAATGTAAAAGTTGCAAACGTAAACACAATTAACGTTAAACCAAAGAAAAAGAGAGTTGGACGTTATGTTGGAAAAACAAATAGAGTAAAAAAAGCAATTGTTAAATTAAAAGAAGGAAGTTCAATTGAACTTAATTAACTCTAAAGGAGGATTAATATGCCAGTAAGAAATTATAAACCAATGACTAATGGTCAAAGAGGAAAATCAACTTTAGTTAATGATGAAATTACTACAACTGTTCCTGAAAAATCATTAGTTGTTAATTTAAAGAAAAATGGTGGTCGTAATAATCAAGGAAGAATTACAGTAAGACACCGTGGTGGTGGCGAAAAAAGAAAATATCGTCTTATTGATTTCAAAAGAAATAAAGATGGTGTTATTGGTACTGTAGCTTCAATTGAATACGATCCAAATAGATCTGCTAACATTGCTTTAATTAATTATACTGATGGAGAAAAAAGATATATTATCGCTCCAAAAGGATTAAAAGTTGGAATGAAAATTGAGAGTGGCGAAAATGTCGATATTAAAGTCGGAAATTCATTACCACTTGGCAATATTCCAGAAGGTACATTAGTACACAACGTTGAACTAAAAGCTGGAAAAGGTGGACAAATGGCTCGTTCCGCTGGTTCAAGCGTTCAAATTCTTGGACGTGAAGGTAAATATACATTATTACGTTTAAGTAGTGGCGAAGTTCGTAAAGTATTAAGTACTTGCCGTGCTACAATCGGTGAGGTAGGAAATGCTGATCACGAACTAGTAAGTTTAGGAAAAGCTGGTCGTAAAAGACATATGGGTATTAGACCAACTGTTCGTGGTTCTGTTATGAACCCTAATGATCACCCACATGGTGGTGGTGAAGGACGTGCACCAATCGGTCGTAAAGGTCCAGTTACTCCATGGGGTAAACCAGCATTAGGATATAAGACACGTGACAAGAAAAAAGCTTCAAATAAGTTAATTGTTCGTCGTCGTAAAAAATAAGGGAAAGGATGATTGAAATTGGGTAGAAGTATTAAAAAAGGTCCATATGCAGCTAAAGAACTACTTGCAAAAGTAGCTAAAGTAAATGCATCTGGCAAAAAAGAAGTTATTAAAACATGGTCTCGTCGCTCAACAATCTTCCCTGATTTTGTTGGTCATACATTTGCTGTTCATAATGGAAAAGAATTTATTCCTGTTTATGTAACAGATGATATGGTAGGTCATAAATTAGGTGAATTCGCACCAACTCGTAAATTTGGTGGACACGGCGAAGACAAAGGAAAAAATCAGTAATTAGTTACCAGGAAGGAGGACTAAAATGGAAGCAAAAGCGATTGCAAAAAATCTTAGAATTGCACCTCGTAAAGCTCGTTTAGTTATAGATTTAATACGTAACAAGAGTGTTGGAGAAGCTGATACAATTTTGGCTAATATTAATAAAGAAGCAGCTAGATTAATAAGAAAAGTATTAACTTCTGCTGTAGCCAATGCCGAAAACAATTTAGGCTTAGATAAAAATAATTTATATGTTAAAGAAGCCTATATCAATGAAGGACAAACATTAAAAAGAATGAAATTTGGTTCTCGTGGACACGTAGATCCAATTAAGAAAAGATCAAGTCATATAACAATTGTTGTTAGTGAAAAAAATTAAAAGAAAGGTGGTAAACTGATGGGTCAAAAGGTTAGTCCAGTCGGACTTAGAATTGGGATTAACAAAACTTGGGAATCTAAGTGGTATGCCGATAATAAAGATTTTGCTAAATTCCTAAATAACGATGTTGAAATTCGTAAGTTTTTAACAAAGAAATTAAAAGACGCAGCAGTTTCAAGTATTCTTATTGAAAGAAATGCTAAGAAAACTAATGTAATCATCAATACTGCAAAACCAGGCGTTGTAATTGGTCACGGTGGAGATGAAATCGAAAAACTTAAAAAAGAATTATCAAAACTAGTTAATGAAGATATACAAATTTCAATTATGGAAATTAAAAATCCTGATTTAGATGCTAATTTAGTTGCTGAAGCAATTGCGCATCAAATTGAAAATCGTGTATCATTTAGAATTGCTCAAAAAAGAGCAATAAGAAATACAATGAAAGCAGGAGCAAAAGGAATTAAGACTTCTGTATCAGGACGTTTAGGCGGAGCTGATATGGCTAGAACTGAAGGTTATACTGAAGGAAATATTCCACTTCATACTTTGAGAGCAAACATTGATTATTCACATAAGGAAGCTAACACTACTTATGGAAAAATTGGTGTAAAAGTATGGATTTATAAAGGAGAAATCCTTCCTGGAACAAAGAACAAGGGAGGTAATGAAGATGGCAGTAATACCAAAAAGAACTAAATATAGAAGACCACATCGTCTAAGATATGATGGTGTAGCAAAAGGTAACACTAAATTAAATTTTGGAGAATATGGTTTAATGGCAATGGAAGGGGCTTGGATTACACAACAACAAATTGAAGCCGCTCGTATTGCAATGACACGTTATATGAAACGTGGTGGAAAAGTTTGGATAAATATTTTTCCTCATCTTTCATTAACTAGAATTCCTCTAGAAACTCGTATGGGTAAAGGTAAAGGTCAACCAGAATTATGGGTTGCGGTTGTAAAAAAAGGAAAAATTATGTTTGAAATTGGAGGAGTTGAAGAAGACGTTGCACGTGAGGCTTTAAGACTTGCAATGCATAAACTTCCAATCAAATGTAAATTTGTAACTAAAGAAAGTGGTGAAGCTAGTGAAAAATAGTGAAATTAGAGAATTAACAAATGAACAAATACTAGCTAAGATTGAAGAATATAAAGAAGAATTATTTAATTTACGTTTTAGCCAAGCTACTGGAAATCTTGAAAAACCATCAAGAATTAATGAACTTAGAAAATTAGTTGCACGTATGAAAACAATTCTACGTGAAAGAGAACTAAATAAATAGGGAGGCTTACATGGAAGAAAAGAGAAAACGTGAACAAGTAGGAAAAGTAATAAGTGCTGCATGTGATAAAACTATAACAGTTTTAGTTGAAACTTATGTAGCAGATCCTAAATACAAAAAACGTGTTAAATATTCTAAAAAATATACCGCTCATGATGAAAAAAATGAGGCAAAAGTAGGAGATATAGTACGTATTGTTGAAACTAGACCATTATCAAAAATGAAAAGATATCGTTTAGTTGAAATAATTGAAAAAGCAATTATTTTATAATTGTAAACGAATAGGAGGATTAATATATGATTCAACCAGAAAGCCGTTTGAAAGTTGCTGACAACTCTGGAGCTCGTGAATTATCTGTAATTAGAGTTTTAGGTGGAAGTAAAGTAAAAACTGGAAATATTGGTGATATAGTTGTTGGAACTATAAAAAAAGCAACTCCTAACGGTACAGTTGAAAAAGGTAAAGTTGTTAAAGCTGTAGTAGTTAGAAGTAAATTTGGTCTAAGAAGAGAAGATGGATCTTATATTAAGTTTGATGATAATGCTTGTGTTATTATTAAAGATGATAAAAGTCCAGTTGGAACTCGTGTATTTGGACCAGTAGCACGTGAATTACGTGAAAATTTTATGAAGATTGTATCGCTTGCTAAAGAAGTGTTATAAATCGTAATTGGAGGGAAATGCATGAACTTTAAAGTTGGAGATAAAGTTGTGGTTATTGCTGGTAAAGATAAAGGTAAAGAAGGAAAAATAACTAAAACACTTAAAAGTGAAAATAAAGTTATTGTTGAAGGCATTAACATGATAAAAAAACATGTTAAACCTAATGGAGAATCAAGTGGAAGTATTGTTGATATGGAAGCTCCAATCCATGCTTCAAATGTAATGATTCTTGATCCTAAAACTAATAAAAGAACCAGAATAGGTCATACTGTTGATAAAAAAGGGAATAAAGTTAGATGTACGAAAAAATCTAATGAAATTCTTAATTAATTGGAAGGAGGGTATATATGAACCGCCTAAAAGAAAAATATACTAAAGAAATCGTACCAAGTTTAAGACAAAAATATAACTATAAAAGTGTAATGGAAGTTCCAGCATTAGAAAAAATAGTAGTCAATATGGGTGTTGGCGATGCATCACAAAATAGCAAATTATTAGATGCAGCCATGGCTGATTTGGAAATTATTACAGGTCAAAGACCAGTTAAGACTTACGCAAAAAAAGCAATCGCTGGCTTTAAAATCCGTAAAGGTCAAGCAATTGGTTGCAAAGTTACTTTACACGGAGATGCTATGTACAACTTTTTAGATAAATTAATTAGTATCACATTACCTCGTGTTAGAGATTTTAGAGGAATTTCTAATAAGGCTTTTGATGGTCGTGGAAATTATACACTAGGTTTAACTGAACAATTAATTTTCTCAGAAATAGAATATGATAATGTCGTAAAAGTACGTGGTATGGATATTGTTTTTGTTACAACTGCAAAAACAAATGAAGAAGCACACGATCTTCTAAGTGGTTTCGGAATGCCATTTAAGAAGTAATCATAATTAGGAGGATATTATGGCTAAGAAAAGCATGATTGTAAAAGCTAATCGTAAACCTAAATTTAAAGTACGCGAATATACACGCTGCCAAAGATGTGGTAGACCTCATGCAGTACTTAGAAAATATGGTATTTGCCGTATTTGTTTTAGAGAATTAGCTTATAAAGGACAAATTCCAGGGGTTAAAAAATCAAGTTGGTAATTGAAGGGAGGATTACAAATGACTACAGATCCAATCGCAGATATGCTTACAAGAATTCGTAATGCAAATCAAATGCGTTATAAAGAAGTTGAAGTACCCGCTTCAAAAATTAAATTAGAAATTGCTAGAATCTTAAAAGAAACAGGATTTATAGCAGACTATAAAGTAAAAAAGAATAGTGTTCAAGATATTATTGTTTTAAACTTAAAGTATGGTCAAAATAAAGAGAGAGTAATTACTGGATTAAAGAGAATTTCTAAACCAGGATTACGTGTATATGCAAATGCTAAAGAAATGCCAAAAGTTTTAAATGGGTTAGGAATTGCTATTGTTTCAACATCTAAAGGTGTTATGACTGATAAAGAAGCAAGAGAAGCAAGTCTTGGTGGCGAAGTTTTAGCATACATTTGGTAGAAAGTGAGGAAACTTATGAGTCGTATTGGTAATAGAGTAATATCAATACCTGCAAACGTTACTGTATCAGTTGATGGTAATACTGTAAAAGTAGTAGGTCCTAAAGGAGAACTTTCTACTGAGGTAAATAAAAATATTACAGTTACAGTTAATGGTAATGAAATTACTGTTACAAGAAAAAATGATAATTACAAAAATTTTCATGGTACTGCTAATGCATTAATTCATAATATGATCGTTGGTGTAACAGAAGGTTATTCAAAAAAATTGGAATCAATTGGTGTAGGTTATCGTTTTCAAATTAAAGGTAGCAACACATTAGTTATAACAGCAGGTTTTTCTCATCCAGTAGAAGTTGCTGTACCAGCAGGTCTTACAATTGAAAGCCCAAGTAATACTGAATTAATCATTAAAGGTGCTGACAAATGTAAAGTTGGAGAATTTGCTGCAAATATTAGAAAAATAAGAAAACCAGAACCATATAAAGGTAAAGGAATTCGTTATACAGATGAACATGTTCGTCGTAAAGAAGGAAAGAAAGCTTCTAAATAAGTTTAAATTAAAGGAGAGATTACTATGATAAAAAAAGTATCACGTAATGAAATGCGTCAAGCTAGACATAGTCGTATTAGAGAAACTGTTAATGGTACTGCTAATGTTCCTAGATTAAATGTATTTCGTTCAAATAAAAATATATTTGCTCAAATCATAGACGATGAGGCTAAAGTAACTTTAGTTAGCGCTTCTTCAATCGACAAAGATTTAAAACTTGAAAATGGAAGCAATGTAGAAGCAGCAAAACAAGTTGGAGAATTAATCGCTAAAAGAGCAAAAAAAGCAAAAATTACAAAGGTAACATTTGATAGAGGTGGTTACCAATATCATGGTCGTGTAAAAGCATTAGCTGATGCAGCACGCGAAAATGGATTAGAATTCTAAAAGGAGGGTAATTAATGGAAACTAAAAAAAGAGAACCTCGCCAAAAATTATATGAAGAAGAAATAATTGAAGTTAAAAGAGTTACAAAAGTAACTAAAGGTGGACGTCATTTCCGTTTTGCAGCAACAATGGCTGTTGGAGATAGAAAAGGTCACGTTGGAATTGGAACTGGTAAAGCAAATGAAGTACCAGATGCTATGAAAAAAGCTGTTCAAGCAGCAACCAAAAATATTATTAAAGTTTCAATTGTTGACGAAAGAACTATTCCACATGAAGCAATTGGCGTTCAAAGTGCTAGTAGAGTTATGTTAAAGCCTGCTTCAAAAGGTACTGGAGTAAAAGCTGGAGGACCAGTTAGAGCCGTTTTGGAACTTGCAGGTGTAAAAGATATTTTATCTAAATCATTAGGATCAAATACAAAAGTTAATATGGCTTATGCCACATTAAATGCCTTAAAATCACAAAAAACTGTTGAAGAAGTTGCTAAACTTCGTGGTAAAAAAGTAGAGGAGATATTATAATGAAATTAAATAATATTCATCCAGCTGTAGGTGCTACAACTGTTAGTAAACGTGTTGGACGTGGAACAAGTAGCGGAACTGGAAAAACTGCTGGAAAAGGTCATAAAGGACAAAACGCTCGTAGCGGTGGTGGAGTTCGTCCAGGTTTTGAAGGTGGACAATTACCATTATTCCGTAGATTACCAAAAAGAGGTTTTACAAATGCAAAATTCAAAACAGTTTATGCAGTTATTAACTTAAGTGATTTAGAAAAATTTGAAGATGGTGCTGTAGTTACTCCAGAATTATTGCACGAAATGGGTCTAATTAAAAATCAATTAGATGGAATTAAAGTTTTAGGTAATGGAAACTTAACAAAAAAATTAGTTGTAAAAGCAAATAAATTTTCTTTATCAGCTAAAACAAAAATTGAAGAATTAGGTGGAAAAGTAGAGGTGATCTAAAATGTTTGCCACAGTAAAGCAAATATTTAATCCCAAAAATAAAGATCTACAAAAGAGAATTTTATTCACATTACTTGTATTATTTATTTTTAAATTAGGAACGACAATTATTGTTCCCGGTGTAGATACTAGTAATTTTGAAAATCTTGGATATTTTGAATTACTAAATGTATTTGGTGGTGGAGCGCTAGAAAAATTTTCTATTTTAGCCTTAGGTGTAATGCCTTACATCACTGCTTCCATTGTTATCCAACTTTTGCAAATGGATATTATTCCTTATTTAGCAGAACTTGGCAAACAAGGTTATACTGGAAGGGCAAAATTAAATCAAATTACAAGAGTTTTAGGAATTATTTTGGCATTTATAAATGGATATGTTTTCTCATTTGCATTCCTAAAAAATGGAACACCAATTGAATATATGCAATTTGCGACTGTTTTAACAGCTGGTACTGCTTTCCTATTATGGTTAGGGGATCAAATTACTGCTAAAGGAGTTGGGAATGGTATTTCGCTTATCATCATGGCTGGTATTATTGCTAGTATTCCATCGATGTTTGCAGATGCCTTTAATGCATTAGTTAAAATTGGAACTACTCAAGAAACAACTTTAGGAATCATTTCATTTATTCTATATGTTATTGTTTATGTTGGTATTATTATCGGTATTGTATTTATCGAAAATGCCGAAAGAAGAGTACCTATTCAATATGCAAATAAATCAAATGCCATTTTAGGAAAACAAAATTATATTCCATTTAAATTAAACTCAGCAGGAGTTATGCCAGTAATTTTTGCTTCGGCATTATTATCAGTTCCAAGTATTTTAGCGTCATTTATTAAAAAGGATGGATTTACCATTTTTGTTAGTAAATGGCTTACCATGAACACAGCAACTGGTTTTATCTTGTATATAGTTTTAATTATAGCGTTCGCATATTTTTATACATTCTTACAATTAAAGCCAAAAGAATTGGCTGAAAATTTGCAAAAAAATGGTGGTTTTATTCCTGGTGTTCGTCCAGGTGAAGAAACAGTTAATTATATTTCAAAAATATTAAAAAGAATTACTATAGTTGGAGCATTTTTCTTAGCAATTCTTGCAGCATTACCAATTGTTTTTGGTATGATATTTACAAATCTACCAAGTAGTGTTTCAGTAGGTGGTACAGGATTATTAATTGTAGTAGGTGTAGCATTAGAAACATATAAACAAATTGAAAGTGAATTAGTTACAAGAGAATATGTGAAGGGAAGAAAACGTAGATGAAAAGTATAATTTTAATTGCTCCGCCTTCAGCAGGTAAAGGAACAATTTCGAATATTTTAAGTGAAGAATATTCCATACCTCATATTTCGACTAGTGCTTTATTAGTAAGTGCTATCGAAGCTGGAGACGAGCAAGGAAATTATATAAAAAAACAAATGAATTTAGGCAATTTAGTTAGTGATGACATAATAATAAGTTTAGTTGAAAATAGAATTATGCAGGATGATTGTTCTAATGGCTACATTTTAGATGGCTTTCCAAGAAATTTAAAACAGGCTAAAAGTTATGATGATTTTATTATCAAAAATAATCGAAATCTTGGTATTGTTGTATTGTTAGATATCGATAGAGAACAGGCTAAAAAACGAATTTTAGGACGTGTTTCTTGTTCAAATTGTGGTGCTGTTTATAATATTTATTCTAAAGATACCCGACCAAGAATTGTAGGTATTTGTGATAAATGTGGTTCTACATTATCACGAAGAGAAGACGATAAAGAAGATATATTTGATAATAGATTCGATACTTACTTAAAAGATACAAAACCTGTTTTAGAACATTATGAAAAAAAAGGAATTCTATATAAAATCGATAGTAGTCAAGAATTATCAAAAGTCATAGAACAAGTTGAAAGGATAATTAAGGAAAAAAATGATTAGTATTAAAAGTACAAGAGAAATCGAATTGTTAAGAATTGCAGGTGAGATAACTGGCGATACACATAAATATTTGATGCCATTTATTAAACCAGGAATTACGACAAAAGAATTAGATGAATTAGCGTACAATTATATTATTAGTCGTGGTGCCACTCCATCTTTTAAAGGATATGATGGTTTTCCCGGAACAATTTGTACATCTATAAATGAAGAAGTTGTCCACGGTATACCAAAAAATAGGAAATTAAAAAATGGAGATATTATTTCAATTGATATTGGGGCTTGTTATAAAGGTTATCATGGAGATTCAGCTTGGACTTATCCCGTTGGTGAAATTAGCAAAGAAAAACAATATCTTTTAGAGCATACTGAAAAAGCATTATTTGAAGGCTTGAGCGTTATAAAAGATCATATTCGTGTCGGAGATATCGGATATAAAATTGAACAATACGCTAATAAACATAATTTAGGTGTAGTTAAAGAATTGGTTGGACATGGCGTTGGAACCGATGTTCATGAAGAACCAGA
>CANROQ010000027.1 GCA_947632295.1 uncultured Bacilli bacterium | reverse complement strand
TTAAGAAAAATAATAGATTAACTTGTATTATAATAGGTATTGATACATTTAAATCAAAATTGAATTCAGACAATCAAGCAAAATTCGATGATTTATTTACTAAGGCTCAAGATTTGGGTATTGTCAATTATATTATTATCGATTCTACTGACAAAATCAAGAAAGTAGAATATGATACATGGTATAAAAATTATGTTAATAATAATCAAGGTATTTGGATAGGAAATGGTATTGCTGAACAATTTAGTTTGAAAATAAATAATATAACGAAGGAATTACGACAAGAAATTGGTGATAATTTCTGTTATGTAGTAAAACGAGGCAAACCAGAATTAGTTAAATATGTTGAAGAATTTGATATGACTGATGTTATTGAAGAATTATAATTTAATAGAATAGAGTGAGTATATGAATGAAAAAATATTAATTTGTGTTTATGTTCCATTGATTGGTCAAAAATATAATATATTAGTACCTTTAAATAGAAAAATAGGAACTTTAAAAAATTATATTGAAAAGACAGTTAATGAATTATCCGATGGTAATCTAAAAGCAAATCATACTTTATTTTTAAGAAATAAAATAACTAACGTCGTATATGATTTTGATTTATATGTTAAGGATACAGATATTCGAAATGGTACTAAATTGATTTTGTTATAAATTACATAATCTTATAAAATTAGAATAGAATAAAGTAGATGTTTTCTACTTTTTTTCATAAAAATTATTGTCAATCAATTATTTTAATGATATAATACATTTGGCTTTTTCAAATACACACGACATTGATTTAAATCTCGAGTGCCTTAATGGTGGGATTTAAAGTTGAGATGTCGGAGGAAAATAACAAAAGGAGGATGAAAAAATGGCAGTAGTGTCAATGAGTTATTTACTTGAAGCAGGTGTTCATTTTGGTCATCAAACTAAAAGATGGAACCCAAAAATGAAAGAATATATATTTACATCTAGAGATGATATATATATTATCGATTTACAAAAAACCGCTAAAAAAATCGAAGAAGCTTATGCTGCATTAAAAAATATTGTTGCTAACGGAGGAAAAGTTTTATTTGTTGGAACAAGAAAGCAAGCACAAGAAGCGGTAAGAGAAGAGGCACTTCGTTCAAAATCATATTATGTAACTGAAAGATGGTTAGGTGGTACTTTAACAAACTTCAAAACAATTAGAAGAAGAGTTAAGAGATTAGAAGAAATCGAAAAAATGGAAAAAGATGGATATTTCGATTTATTACCTAAAAAAGAAGTTATTGGTCTAAGAAAAGAATATGACAAATTAAATAAAATTCTTTGTGGTATTCGTGAAATGTATAAATTACCAGATGCATTATATATTGTAGATCCTTCAAAAGAAGAAATCGCAATTCGTGAAGCAAGAAAATTACATATTCCAGTTTTTGGTATCGTTGATACAAATTGTGATCCAGATATGGTTGATTATGTTATTCCAGGTAACGATGACGCTATTAGAGCAGTTAAATTAATTACTGGTGTTATGGCTAATGCTGTTTGTGAAGCACAAGGCGATAAATTAGTTGATTATGTAAAAGATGAAGATAAAAATAGTAATGCTAACGAAATAATGCAAAAGGCAGTTGATTCTATAAAAAAGAAAGAAGATAGACCAAAAAGATTTGAAAATAATAAAAAATTCGAAGAACGTAAAAATTTCAGTGCTGATAGAAAAAATGACAAAAAAGAAGTTACTAATGTAAAAGAAACAAAAAAAGAAGTTAAAGAAGAAAAAGTTGAAACTGTAAAAGAAGAAAAAGCTAGTACTGATTTAAGTGCTCTAACAGTTGCAGAACTTCGTGAAATGGCTAAGGCAAAAGAAGTTAAAGGTTATTCAACAATGAAAAAGTCTGAATTAATCGATGCTTTAAAATAATAGATATTAAGGTGATTTTTATAAATCATCTTTAATTTTAAAAGAAGGGAAGATAATAATGGTAAGTGCAAGTTTAGTTAAAGAATTAAGAGAAATGACAGGAGCAGGTATGCTTGATTGTAAAAAAGCATTAGATGCAACTGATGGTAATATCGAGGCTGCTGTAGATTGGTTAAGAGAAAAAGGAATCTCTAAGGCTGCTAAGAAAGCTGATCGTATTGCTGCTGAAGGAATTGCTTCAATTTTAGTTGATGGCAATGAAGCCGCAATTGTTGAGGTTAATTCAGAAACTGATTTTGTGGCAAAAAATGAAGAATTTTTAAGTATGGTTAATACAATATTAACTACAATTTTAAAAAATAGTCCAAAAACATTAGATGAGGTTTTAGCCCTAAATACACCTGATGGTGAAAAAATTGAAGATTTAATTGTTAATAAAACTGCTAAAATTGGCGAAAAATTAAGTTTAAGAAGATTTGAAAAAATTACTAAAAATGATAATGAACAATTTGGCTCATATATTCATATGGGTGGTAAAATAGCAACATTAATCGTAACTGAAAATACAACTGAAGATGTGGCTAAAGATGTTGCTATGCATGCAGCTGCAATGCGTCCATTATATCTACATAGTAGTGAAGTTCCAACTGAAGTTTTAGATAAAGAAAAAGAAGTTATTAAAGAACAATTACTTAATGAAGGTAAAACAGAAGAACAAATTGAAAAAATTATGGTTGGCAAAGTAAATAAATATTATGAAGATATAGTATTAGAAAATCAAATTTTTATTAAAGCTGAAAATAAAGAAAATGTTGCTAAATTTGTTGCTAATAACGGTGGAAAAATTTTATCAATGATTCGTTATGAAGTTGGCGAAGGTATTGAGAAAAAAGAAGAAAATTTTGCTGAAGAAGTAGCAAAACAAATAAATAATATATAATTAAATAAATTTATTAAAAACAAGTGATTAATGTCATTTGTTTTTTTGATGTTTTATAGTATTTTAATATAAATGAAAAATGTTAATTTAGATAAAATCAATTAAAACCATTTCGCAAAATTAAAAAAAATTGATTTTTGCGAAATATATGGTATACTAATAGTAGGAGTGATTTAATATGAAGTTAATTAAGAGAAAGTATTTACAAGACATAATTGATGTTATGGGAACTCCAGATATAAAAGTTATTACTGGCGTTCGCCGTAGTGGAAAATCAGAATTGCTTAATATGTTTATAAATTATATCAAAGAAAATGATAGTAATTCCAATATTATAAGCATAAACTATAATCTGGATGAATTTGATTATATAAAACAATATAAAGAATTAATAAAATATGTATCAAATAAATATGATCCTAATAAGAATAATTTTATTATTATTGATGAGGTTCAAATGTGTAACGATTTTGAAAAGGCAATAAATAATTTTCATGCAGAACAAAAATATGATATTTATATAACTGGTTCAAATGCTTTCCTTTTATCTAGTGATTTAGCAACTTTATTTACTGGTAGAACATATAGCATCGAAGTTTTTCCTTTTTCATATAAAGAGTTTCTTCTATATTATAATGAAAACAATAATGATGAAAATTTTGATAGATATGTTTTAGAGGGCGGTTTCTCTGGCTCATATCTATATAAAGATATAAATAAAAAATATAATTATATATCTGATGTATATAGGACAATGATCGTGCGAGATATAGTTCAAAGAAACAAAATACAAAATGTACTATTATTAGATAGTATCAGTGATTTTTTGATAGATAATATTGCAAGAATTACTTCATATAGAAGTATTACTGATACGTTAAATACTAATAAGATAGATACTAATGATAAAACAGTTGGTGCATATATTAAATATCTTTGTGAATCTTTTGCTTTCTATAAAGTTAGAAGGTATGATATTCAAGGTAAAAAATATCTTTCTACTCAAGATAAGTATTATCTATCAGATCATGCTGTAAAATATGCTATTCAAGGTACAAAAAATATGAATTATGGTAATATTTACGAAAATATAGTTGCGATGGAATTAATTCGAAGAGGATATGAAGTGTATGTTGGTGTTTTATATGAAAAAGAAGTTGATTTTGTTGCTATGAAAAGAAATGAAAAAATTTATATTCAAGTTTCAGATAACATAGGAAATGATTTCGAAAATAATACATTTAAACGGGAAGTGGATCCTTTATTAAAAATAAAAGATGCCTACCCTAAAATATTAATTGCTCGAACTAAACATGATAATTATCAATATGAAGGAATTCAAATCATTGATATAGCTAATTGGCTATTAGAATAAAATTTTAAAGCAAGTGATTAATGTCATTTGTTTTTTTCATAATAATTCATCTTTATAATAAAATTATATAGGTGGGTTTATGAAATTAATTAATAATTTTCGCGAGTATATGATGAATAATGAATTTGTGATAAATATATATAAAGATAAAATAAATATTATAAATTATACGAGTATAGGTGCTATTGAAGATACTAAAATATTAGTAAGTGGAGATAATAAAACCGTCTTTATAACTGGTGAGAAATTAGCCTTAAAAAAACTATTGAATGATGAAATATTAATATCGGGAGTCATAAAAAAAATAGAATTAAGGTGAAGAAATGAAAAATAGTTTTATACTTAATTTTAGAAGTTCAATTAAATTAAATATAAAAGGTAAAAATATCAATCGTTTTTTAAATAGACTTATTAAGCAAAATATCGAAATATTAGATATAAAAAATATTAGTTATAAAGAAGTAGAGATAAAAATATATAAAAAAGATTTAGAAAAAATTGAAAAAATAAAAACTATCTATGAATTAGAAGAAGTTAATAGTTATGGTTTAATAAAAATTAAAAAAATAATAAGTAAGAATAAAATATTAATATTGTTTGCTTTATTAGGATTTATTTTGCTACTATTTTTAACTAATATAATCTTTGATATTGAGGTAGTTCATAATAAAAAAGAAATACGCGAATTATTAATTAGTGAATTAAAAAAATATGATATAACTAATAATAGATTTGTCAAAAGTTTTGATGAGATAGAAAAAATAAAAGAAAAAATTCTAGAAAAATATAAAGATAAATTAGAATGGATTGAAATTGAAAGAGTTGGTACTAAATATATTGTTAGAGTAGAAGAGAGAAAAATACCTAGTAGTGAAGATAGTCCTAAAAATCAAAATATTATCGCAAAAAAATCTGCTATCATTAAAAATATTGAAGCAGATAATGGTGTAATTGTAAAAAATGTCAATGATTATGTAAAACCTGGTGATGTAATTGTATCAGGTAGTATATATTTAAATGAAAATTTAAAGGATATTGTTGCGGCTACTGGTAAAGTTTATGGGGAGGTTTGGTATAAAAGTTCTGTAGAAGTACCATTTGTCTATCATGAACGCAATTATACGTCGAATACTCATAAAGTTTTAACTTTAAAATTTTTAAATCATCGCTTTGAAATTTTAAATTTTAACAAATATAAAGATAAAGAAATCGAAGAGATAAAATTGTTACATCATACCTTTTTACCTATCGAATTAGTTTATGAAAATCAGCGTGAAATTGAAAAACTCGATCGAATTTATACGATTGATGAGGCTATAAATATTGCTCGTGAAAAAAGTATTAATGCTATGAAAAGTAAATTAGATGACAAAGAATATATAATTTCTACAAAAGATTTGAAAGTTGATATAAAAGAGAGTAAAATAGAGTTAGAAATATTTTTTTCAGTATATGAAGATATAACGGATTACCAAATTATAGAAGATATCGATTTGGAGAGTAAAGAGTAGGAGTGATGTTGTGTTACAAAGAACAATTATCGATTTGCTATCTAATGTGTGGCCAACCTTATTTCTATTTACAATTATTATCTCTTCACTTAGAATTGCTTATTTAATTCATAATAAAGTTAAAGTTGTCTTATATAAAGAGTTATTAACTTTAGGATTTATTTTATATATTATGTTTTTATTCTATGTAGTTACTTTTCAAGATGTCGATTGGAGTACTTCCAATTTCATACCTTTTAAAGAAATTATGCGATATGAATTTGGTAGTAAATTATTTATTAAAAATATTTTAGGAAATATGTTAATGTTTTTACCATATGGTTTCTTTATAGGGTATTATGTTCGCAGTGAAAAATGGTATGTGGGCTTTTCATTAAGTCTTATTACTTCTATTTCAATTGAAATAACACAAATGTTAATTGGTAGAGTTTTTGATATTGACGATATAATGCTTAATATGATTGGTGGTATGTTAGGTTTTTATATTTTCATTTATTTAAATAAATTTAAAAATAATTTACCTGCTTTTTTCAAAAGTGATTTCTTTTTAAACTTTTGTGTAATTGCTGTTATTATTTTAATTGTGTTATATTTATTTAATTTTATAAGTATTGGTGGTATTTTATGAATAGTGTTGAAATAATAAACGAAACAAAAAAAGATTTAGAGTATATTGAAACGATGCAAAAATTAATTGATTATGCACTGAAGCATGAAAATTTAGAAAATGTTTTATTCAATGTTATAATTGTCGATAATGAATATATTCATAAATTGAATAAAGAGTATCGGGGTGTAGATAGACCAACTGATGTTATTAGTTTTGCACTTGAAGATAGCCACGATGAGGTAGAAAATGATATTCGTATTTTAGGAGATATTTATATATCAATCGATAAAGTTTATGAACAAGCTAAGGAATATGGACATAGTAATTTACGCGAAATTTGTTTTTTAATGATTCATGGTTTTTTACATTTATTAGGATATGACCATATGAGGATAGAAGATGAAAAAATAATGTTTGCAAAGCAGGAGGAGATATTAAATGGATTCGGCATCACGCGATGAGCAAAAAAAAAGAGGTTTAAAAAGATTTGTTAAAAGTTTTGGTTACTCGATTGATGGTTTAAAATATGCTTATAAATATGAACAAAGTATGTTTATTCATATTACAATGTTATGTTTTGTTATCATTTTTGGTTTAATATTGCATATTTCAGCAATGGAATGGATTATTTGTATTATTTTATGTGGGTTAGTTATCGCAACAGAACTAATTAATACTTCTATTGAGGCTGTGGTTGATTTAACTTGTCCTAAAATTCATCCTTTAGCTAAAATTGCAAAAGATACTGCTTCAGCTGCTGTTTTTGTTTTTGCAATTACAGCGGCTATAGCTGGTTTAATTATTTTTCTACCTAAAATAATTAATTTAATTAGTAGTTATTTATAAAAAAAACATTAATTAGTTTCGATTAATGTTTGATCTAAAATATCGATATTTAAAGAATTGGTTTCTAATTCTTTTTTTATTTCCGCGTATTTATCATTAGTAATACTTATTTCATAGATAATATTATTATCATATTCTTTATATTTGATATTAATATTTTTTAAAATATTATCTATTGTTTTAAGTTTATCATAAGTAAATTCAATTTTTAAGTTTAATCCTTTAGCAAGCGTTACAATTTGAGTTTCTTTTAAACTTTCCACAACGACTTTAGTATAAGCTCTAACTAAACCACCTGCTCCTAATTTAATGCCACCAAAATATCTTATTACAACACATAGAATATTGGTTAAATTATTGCTTTCAATAACATTTAAAATTGGCATTCCGGCTGTACCACTAGGTTCGCCATCATCACTAAATCTTTTAACGTTACCAACTATATATGCATAACAATAATGGGTTGCGTCTTTATATTCAATTTTTAGATTATCAAGTTTTTCTTTTATATCATTTTCATTATTAATTTTAATTAATTTGGCAATAAAGCGTGATTTATTTATAATAATTTCATTTGTTACATTTTTCTTTATCGTTTGCATTTTCATCACCAATATAATTATATATGATAATGGTACTTTTTTCAAAATTTATTTTTAATTTTGTATTTTAAGAAGGAGTTTAAAAACTTATCTTGTATATTATCAATAGAAAGTGAGTTACTATCAAGTCGTTCATATAGTTGGTGTTGTTTTAGAAAGTTATAATTCAAGAAATTATTGGAGAGTTTTAAAACATAGGGTAAAACAAGAAGAAAATGAGTCGGTTACAAATTGTAGCCAACTGAAATTAAAAACTTCTAATGGTAAATATTATAGTATTTAAAAAGTATTATAGTTTTATTTTGAAATTAATCATCATAATAAATTAGATAATTTTATATAATTTACTTTAAAAAATTAAAGTTTTTTTCGTAAAATGGCTTAATTTTAAATCTTTTTTGATATAATTTATTTAGTTGGTGATTAAAATGGATGAAATTAGTCAAAAAATAAAACAAAAACTCAGTTTAGTACCGGAAAAACCTGGTTGTTATTTAATGAAAAATTGTGATAGCGTTATTATTTATGTCGGTAAGGCCAAGCGGTTGAAAAGACGCTTAAGTTCTTATTTTCGTGGTACGCATACTGGTAAAACTGCTAAATTAGTTAGTGAAATAGTTGATTTTGAATATATAGTGGTCGAAACTGAAATTGAGTCACTAATTTTAGAAAATAATTTAATTAAAAAATATGATCCAAAATACAATATTTTACTTCGTGATGATAAAAGTTATCCTTATATTGAACTGTCAAATGATAATATTCCAAGACTTTCAATTGTGAGAAATATCAATCGCAAACGTAAAAAAAATACTAATTTATATGGTCCATATCCCAATGTAACAGCGGCTCGAAATACAGTTAATTTATTAAATCGTATGTATCCTCTTAGAAAATGCAAAACTTTTGAAAAGAAACCTTGTTTGTATTATCATATTCATGAATGTTTAGGCTATTGTCATTATGAGGTTGAGAAAGATGTAATCGAACAAATGAAAAAAGAAATTATTCATTTTTTAAATGGAGATCATACTTTTATTACTAAAAAAATTGAAGATGAAATGTATCTTCAAAGTGAGAATATGAATTATGAAAAAGCCAAAGAGTTAAAGGACATGCTCGATTATATAAAAGTTGTACTTACAAAACAAAAAGTTGAAATTAAAGAAAATATTAATACCGATATTTTTGGTTATTATACATCTAAAGGTTATTTATCGATGCAAGTATTTTTTATTCGTGGTGGAAAAATTGTCGAAAAGCATTCAAAAATTATGCCATTAATAGATGAGATTGATGCTGAAGTTAATCGTTATATTTCAACCTTTTATGATAAAGGTATTCTTTTACCAAAAGAAATTATTGTACCGGATATTGTCGATGATTATTTATTATTTGATTATTTAAATGTTAAAATTATTAAGCCTCAAAAAGGCGTTAAACATAAATTAGTTGAAATGGCTAATAATAACGCTAAAATTTCATTAGAAGAAAAATTTGAACTTATTAAGAAAGATGAATTAAAGACGATAGGGGCTAATGAAGAACTTAAAAATATTTTAGGACTATCTAAACTAGATAGGATTGAACTTTTTGATAATGCTCATTTATTTGGAACTTTTAATGTTTCGGGTATGGTTGTTTTTATCGATGGAAAACCTAGTAAAAACGATTATCGAAAATTTAAAATAACTTTAGATAAAAATGATGATTATGGCACGATGCACGAAGTTATTTATCGAAGATATTTTCGCGTTTTAAAAGATAATTTAACACGACCTGATTTAATAAT
>CANROQ010000026.1 GCA_947632295.1 uncultured Bacilli bacterium | reverse complement strand
AATGTGACCGATGAAGAAATATGGCAAGCCTGCAAAACCGTTGGTATCGATCATTTTATTAAAACTTTACCTGGTGGGTTAGATTATAATTTAAGCGATAATGAGGCAATTAGCCAAGGACAAAAACAATTACTGACTATTGCGCGAGGTATGATTGAAAATGCTCCATTTTTAATTTTAGATGAGGCTACAAGTAATGTCGATACTAGAACCGAAGAACTAGTCCAAAAGGCGATGGATAAATTAACGGAAGGTCGTACTTCATTTATAATTGCTCATCGTTTATCGACGATTAAAAATGCCGATAAAATTTTAGTTATGAAAAATGGTGATATTATCGAGTCTGGTAATCATGAAGAATTAATGGCTAAAAAAGGTTTTTATGCTGACCTTTACAATTCACAATTTGAATTATAGAAAAAAATACGATTATGTATTTTTTTTGTGCATATCAAGTATTAAAAAATATGAATTTGTGATATACTATTAATAGATTGAGAATAAAAAATTTCGAGGTGATTAAAATGAAAAAAATAAGTTTATTATTTATTTTAGTTTGGCTGATTGTAATTTTCTTTATGTCAAATGAACCGGCTATAAAATCAGTTGAAAGAACAAACAGTATAACTGATACAAGTGTTAGTGTTTTTAATGAAATAACTGGTAAAAATCTTAATACAGCCAGAATAAATAATATAATATCCAATAATTTTAAAATTAATATGCTTATTTTAGTACGTAAAAGTGCTCATTTTATCGAATTTTTTATTCTAGGAATTTTAACTTTTAATGTTTTAATTAGGTTTTTTAAATTTAGTAAAAAAAATATGATTATTAGTCTTTTACTTTGTTTTACATACGCTTGCCTAGATGAATTTCATCAATTATTTATATCTGGTCGAACCGCTAGACTTTTAGATGTTTTAATCGATACATCAGGTAGTTTACTTGGTATTTTATGTTTTGGTTTTATTTATTGGTTATTTAAAATGAGACACTCATCTAAACTTGCTGATATAAATAATAATCAACAAATAGGCGAATAAAATTTTACCTCTATTTATAATATGGGCAAATTTCACAAATTTTTTATCTAAAAAAAAGGTATTTTGTCGAATTTTGTATATATTAATAATAGAGGTGTTTTATTTGATGAAGTTGTTAATATGTTTGATATGTTTTTGTTTTTTATTTTGTTTGTGGTCAATGTTAAGAATTTCTTCTATCGTAGATCAAGAAATCGAACAAAATGAAATTTCAAAATTTAATAGAAAAAAATAATAAAATTAAAAAATTATATATATTACATTATATTTACAAAAAAATGAGTGCCAACTTTACAAAAAAATAGATTACTGACTTGCTAAAATATATTAAATATTATATAATGTTTTTTAGTTGAAAGGGGATCTATATGGAAGAAATAAATTTAAAAGATTTATTTAGTTATTTTTTTAGTAAAATTGCAATCATGATTGTCGTAACTTTATTAGTAGTATTTGGGAGTTGTATTTATGCTTTATTCTTCCAAAAATCACTTTATAGTTCATATACGACACTTGTTTTGACACGTGCTAGTGATGGTAGTAATGACTCTAGTATTACTCAAAATGATATTACTTTGAATCAAAAATTAGTTTCAACTTATCGTGTTATTATAAAAAGTCGTCGTATTATTAATCAAGTTATTGATAATTTAAAATTAGATTATACAGTAGCTGAATTAAGTTCTCGAATTAATGTTACAACAGAAAGTGATACAGAATTAATTCGTATTTCGGTAACTGATGAAGATCCGGCTTTAGCACGTGATATTGCTGATGAAATCGCATCTGTTTTTGGTAAAGAAATAATCGAAATATATAGTATACAAAATGTCAGTGTAATCGATTATGCTGAAGAGGCTGTTAATCCTTATAATGTTAATATTATTAAACAAACACTTATTGCTTTAGCAGCAGGTATAGTTTTATCTTGTGGCATTATTTTTGCAATGTTCTATTTCGATACAACAATTATAAGTACAGAAGAAGTTGAACAAAAAATTGGTCTACCTGTTTTAGGTGCAGTTCCAAAAAGTAATTATTTAAAAAATAATAATAAAAAGAAATCAGGTAGCAAACAAAACATATCGAAAGGAGAAACAAGATAATGAAAAATGAATTAATTGTTATAAGTCGTCCTAAATCAGGAATAAGTGAAGCAATTAAAACTATTCGTACTAATTTACAGTTTTCTTCTATCGATCATAAGGTAAAAAGTATTTTAGTTACAAGTTCTTTTTCAGGTGAGGGAAAAAGTTTTATTAGTGCTAATTTAGCTGCTTCTTTTGCGCAAACAGGTAGTAAAGTGTTACTAGTTGATTGTGATATGCGTCGTGGTCGTCAACATGTTGTATTTGGACTTAATAATGAAAAAGGATTATCTAATTTACTTATTACAAGTTTAGATAAAAAACTAGGATATTATATTCAGCGTACTAAAGTGGATAATTTATACGTATTGCCAATGGGGGTTGTGCCACCAAATCCAAGTGAATTGTTAGCGTCAGATAAAAATAAACAATTATCAGAAATTCTCGAAAAAGAATTTGATATGGTTATATATGATGGTGTACCAATTGGTGGGTTACCAGATTCTATTATTATGGCTGATTTAGTTGATAAAATTGTTATTGTATGTGCTTATAAACAAACGCCAATGGAAATGTTACAAAATACTAAGAAAAGTTTAGATAAATTTAATGACAAGATAGCTGGTGTTATTGTAAATAAGATGCCTTCATCAAAGAATCATTACTATAATAATTATTATAATTAGGAGGTTTTGATATGATTGATATACATTGTCATATTTTACCAGGAATTGATGATGGTTCTAAATCATTAGACGAAAGCGTTCAAATCATTAAAACAGCTTCTCATTGTGGAGTAACTGATTTGGTTTTTACTCCACATTTTATTTATGAAAGTATTTATAACGCTGATAATGAAAAAAAAAGAAGATTATTTGAACAAGTAAAAGAAGTTATAAAAAACGCTAATATAAATATAAATCTTTATTTAGGTAATGAAGTTTTTGTTGAAAATAATATGCTTGAATTATTGCAGGATAATAAAATTTATACAATAAATGGTTCTAATTATTTATTATTTGAATTACCAATGAATAATACTTATAATGGTATATATGATTTAATTTTTAAATTAAAAAATGCTGGAATTATTCCAATTATCGCTCATCCAGAACGCTATTCATTATTCCAAAGAAATCCTGAAGTAATTATTAAAATGTTAGAACAAGGGGCCTTATTTCAAAGTAATTTAGGTAGTTTTTATGGACATTATGGAAAAGAAGCTAAAAATTTAGTTCTTCTTCTTTTAAAACATAATATGATTCATTTTATTAGTAGCGATACCCATCATACAAGAGATGAGTTTTACAATAATATTGAAGAAGTAAAAAAAATTATGAAAAAATATATTTTAGATGAACAAATCGAAAATTTATTAGTTAATAATGCTAAATGTGTTTTAAAAAACGAAAAATTTGAAGTCGAAGATTTTATTCCATTTAGTAAAACTATTTTTGGTAAGATAAAATAAATGCTTTTTTTAGCGTTTTTTTTCATTTTAAGAAGGATTTTTAGAAACTTATCTTGTATATTCTCATCGTTGAGGTGTTATTTTTACATGATTTATTGTTTTCTATTAGTGTTAGAAAAAATAATGAAACTCAAGTTGACTAAGAATTGAAATCATGTTAAAATTTTGATATATAAGTAATATTTATTATGTTATTTGAGAATGTAGGAGGATTGGTATTTTGAAAGAAAATTGAAAGAAAAAATAGACTATATTATTAATGTGTACTTTAAATTATTTACTATGCCTATGTTCATATAAGCCGATGATTTGAAAATTAGATATATATAATAAAGTTAATTGTTGTAGTTTGGCAATTATTGTTAAAAGTGGTAATATTTAATAATTTTCTAACAACAAATTGCTTTAAGCACTTTTTTTATATTAAAGGTAATATTCAATTCAAATATTTTAATCAATAAGTGCATATTAGTTAATTAGTAACGAATGAAAGATGGAAAAGGAGTAATTTTATGGAAGGACAATTTTCAGAAAAAACAAAAAAAATCTTAATTGGAATTATTATTGGATTTTTAACAATATTTATTATTATCTTTCTACTATTAAAAGGATGTTCTGCACAAAAACACACTGTTACATTTGATTCTAATGGTGGAACTACTGTAAAATCTATTAAAGTAAAAGATAATGACAAAGTAAAAAGACCTGAAGATCCAACAAAAGATGGATATATTTTTGATGGATGGTATTTAGAAGATGAATTATTTGATTTTGATACTAAAATTAGAAAAGATATTACTCTAGAAGCATATTGGAATTCTAATAGTATAGAACTTAAATCAACAAGTATAAGTTTAGTTGTAGGTTTAGAAAAAAAATTAGAAATTTTATCATTGCCTGATGGTATAACCAAAGAAAATTTAGTATATTCTTCAAGCGATGAAAGTATTGTTACTGTTGATGAAAATGGTAATTTAAATGCTTTAACAATAGGAACTGTAACTATAACGATAAAATCTAAGGATGGAAAATATACTGCTAAATGTACAGTGAATGTAATGGATGAAGAAATAGAAAGTATTTCAATAGATGGAGATAGTACAGTAACTGTTGGAAATAGTATTCAATTAACTGTAACATTTAACCCTAGTAATGCAACAAGTAAAAAATTAACTTGGAAAAGTAGTGATACTTCAATTGCAACAATAGATGAAAACGGTAATGTTAAAGGTTTAAATGTTGGAACAGTTACTATAACAGTAACGACAACAAATGGAAAAGAAGCCACAAAGGAAATTACAGTAACAGCAAGACCTACATATCAAAATAACAATAGCGGAGGTTTTGAAAATCAAAGTGGAAATCAAAATCAAAACCAAAATGGAAATCAAAATCAAAATGAAAATCAAGGTGGAGGTAGTAATACACCAAAGCCACCAAAAATCGTTGAACCTTCAGGTGTAATAATTACTGGTGAAAATGAAGTTTATATTGGGGATATTATCCAATTATCAGCTACTGTTTCTCCAAATAATGCAACAAATAAAAACGTTACATGGAATAGCAGTGATACTTCAATTGCAACAGTAGATGAAAATGGTAAAGTTACTGGTGTTAATGCGGGAACAGTTATTATAACTGTTACAACTGCGAATGGAAAAACTTCGACTTATGAAGTTAAAGTAAAGGAAAAAGAACCAACTTATGTAATCTATTTAACAAAAGATGGTAATTTAGTCACTGGAGGGGCTTTTAACTATAATTTTAGAGTCGAAAAGAATGGAGATATATTTGTAGATTACTTAGGATTTACATTTAATAATACACAAGTTGCCAAGGATCAAGGTCATGTTTCAGCGACCGTAGTAGATGCTGGTGGCAATCAAGCAAGCCTTAAATTATTTGATGGTACAGTAGTAATAGCAACCGTGGTGATAGAATAAAAGAAAGGAAATAACGTATGAAAAAAAAGTATATAAAAATATTTATATTTGCTTTATTCTCTTTCTTTATGTCTTCGGTATCAGTTTTCGCAAGAGAAATGACTATTGATGAATTAGGAGAAGAAGCAAGTAAAATACAATCAAATGCAGGATATGTTTATATTCTTGGAGAATATGCTTTTACATCAAATTATAACATTTCCCAAGAAGATATAATCATAGCGTCTACGAGCTTAAAATTAGAAAATCCAACTGATTTATCACAAGCAGTTATATACCAAATCGAAAGAGTTCGTGATGATAACTTTAATCCAATCGGTTGGAAAGTTGGTACTAATTTATTAGGCCAAAAAGAAATGCCTAAAAAAGTCGATGTAAAATGGATTGATATGCAACGTATTCTTGAAAAATCAAACGCAACAATTACTATGGATATAGATAATGATGAAAATTCTACTTATAAAAATGGACTAAAAAAATATTTAAATTTTGATACAAAAAGTTTCTATGGAAAAAATGATAATAAAATCACCATGAATGGAAATAAAGTAAGCGGATTATTATTAAAAAAATCTGTTGACAATATATTTTTTAATGAAGAAGACAAAAAGAAATATTTCGATGCTGAATATTTTTTTGCAACGATTGTAAAAGTACCAAAAGCAAATAAAAATACAATAATTACAACAACTAATTTAAAAGGTGAAATTAAGGAATCTACTTGGGAACAATTTGATGTCCAAGATGGAACTCCAGGCATGTTTATATTATTTTCATTTAATAAAAAAGATTGGGAAGATAGTGATAAGCAAATTTCTATAGCCGTAGATATTGATGGCAAAGATGAAAATGATGTATATGATGTAACTGAATATAAGTTAGATTTAACAAATTTAGAATTTCAAGAAGATTCAAATGCTATTTTAAATGACGATGAAAGTGATATTTCTACTGTAGATAAACAAACATTAACTAATTGGGGATATACTTTATTTGGAAGTAATAAACACTATACATTAGAGTCAAATGATGGTGAAAATTCCTATAAATTATTAGGTAAGGTAGAAAAACAATATTTGAATGAAAAAACATTTAATCAAAATGCTGAGGAAGGATACTTCTTTGTTTTTAATCTAAAAAAGCCAAATAATTTGGATAAAATTCCAGAAGGAGTTCAAGTAACTGTAACTGGAGAGCAAACATTAACTTATGGAAAAGAATCATTCAATGATGCAGGTGTATTTACTGAAATATTTAAGTTAAAAGACACTTGTAGTAGTGATGATTGTAAAATTAAGATTAAAGTTGACTGGGATGGAACAAATGAAAAATACCTAGAATCACAAGAAATTACCATTGATTACCATGAACTAACATTTGTAAAAAGCTCTAAAGCTAGTGTTTTAAGTGTTAGTGAAGGTGGCTTGAACTCAAATCCATTAGAAAGCACTTACGGATGGCAACAACCTAAAGACTATAATGTTTCTTTTGAGAAAGATGGATCAACTGTAAAAGTAAAAGGATTATTACCAATAGTAGATTCATTTACTGGAGGAAAACATCCATTTGGAGATGAATCTACAACAGGATATTACTTACCATTTGTAATTAAAACAGATGCTGGGAAAAAAGGTGACCATAAAAATTTAACTGTTCAATTTATAAGCGAAGAAGAAGAACCTAAAATTATTACTGCTGAAAGTTTTGATGGTGATGATGTATTATATATTTTAAAACATTTACACAAAGATACTATAAATAAAACATTTAAAATTGTAGTAGATATGGATGGCAGTGGGGAAGAATATGCTCCATATGAAATAACTATCGATTATACTGATTTGGAATTTCAATCTAAATCATTAGGTGGTGTAGATTTTAGTATTATTGATGCAACTACTTTAGATGAAAATTCTGAAGAAAAGAAAGAATTAGAAGGTTATCAATTTAACCCTGAAACAGTTAAAGGTGTAACTATAAAGACAAAACAACTTGGTGAAGATGGTAGTGAATCATCTAAAATTGGAATAACAGGAAGTATTAAAGAGCAAACACTTAATAATGGATTTTATAATAATACTGGATACTTTGTTCCAATTAAAATATCAGTTTCAAAAGAAGAAGAATGGTTTGAAAAACATCAAAATGCTTGGACAATTACTTTAAATACTGAAAATGGATCAACAAAAATATATAAACCAACTCAAAAAGAATATGAACAAGGATGGGTTTTAGTATTATTTAGACTTAATGAAGAAAAAAATGAAATCACATATAAAATTGATTTTGATGGAGAAGGGCCTGCTTTTTTACCAACAAAATATACGATTAAGTATGATGATTTAAATTTTCAAACTGAAAATAAAGTTACATTTGAATATTTTGATGAGACTACTGGAAAAATAGAGAAAAAAGAAGAAGTTGTTTATCAAGGAGAAACAGTTCAATATTCTTTAGCACCTCAATTTGATGATAAAAATTATTCTTATCATAAATTTGACTATTGGTATGATAAAGAAAAAGGAGCAAGTAACCATTTTGATTTTGAAACTGAAACAACAAATAAAAATCAAGATCTTACATTAAAAGCACATTGGACGATTGATGCTGATAAATTTTTGGATGAAGTTATTATAGACTTAGCTAATCCTAAATCATTAAATTCGCAAGATTTTTCAACACACTTTAATGTTACAAAGAATGATACTACTATTATTTTTGAAGTTTTAAATTCAAAAACTAAAATCAGTGAAATGGATAATACTTCTATTCCAGGAACAATTGCTTATCTTCTTCAAAGAGGAGAAATTCAAGATATTACTCTTACTTTTGGTGGTAAAAAAGTAGTATTTACAAAAGGTGGAAGTAACTTTAAACCTGAAATAGCTACTGTAAGTTTACCTGAAGAAATAAAAAATTTAAAAGAAGAAATTCAAAAAGGTGCTAAAGCATTGTATGTTGATATTTTAGGTGGAGAAGACAAAGTAAATAATATGACACTACGTCAATTGGCTACTATTAATCCAAGTTTCACGTTATCAATAGGAAAATTAGATCCTTCTGTACAGTTGGCAGATACGACTAAAGATACTTATACATTTAAATTTGAGTCAGATATAGCAGAAGTTACTGATGAACAAACTTTGAAACAAGCGTTAATAAGTAATGCAAAAACAATATATATATCGCAAGACTTTAATGTTTCAAGTCAAATAGATATTGAAAGAGAAGTTTTAATCAATGGGGATAATAAAACATTAACTTCAACTATTGGAGATAATCAGTCAATCTTTAATATTAAAAATTCTAATGTTACTATTGAAAATATGATTTTAGCAAATGCTAAACCTACAGCAATTAGTGTAGAAAGTGGAGATTTAACTACTCAAAATATTACAATAACCGGTGAAAATTTAGAAGCTGGTATTGAAGTTAATGATGGAGCAACATTAAATGCTTCGAACATGATATTTGAAAAAGAACATTATAATACACCTTTAGTAAGATCTAGCAAAAATAATGCAAAAGTGAATTTAACTGATTCAGTTGGAAAATTAGCAATTCCAATGACTGAAAAGCAAAACATAATTATAAATAATAGTGGTAATGACTCTTTAGAAAAAGATAATGATTATATTTATAATAATTATTATTATAAACCTGAAAATTCTAAAATATATAAAACTGAAATTTATAATTATCAGGCGGGTGGAAGATTTATCGCTGTTAAATATAATTGCTATGGTGATACATTAATTCCTCCTTTAGAAATTACTTCATTTAGTAAGTTTAATTATGAAGGAGAAAATTACGAATTAATTGGATTCTCAGAGTCTAGCAGCAATGTTTTAACTGATAGTGATAAGCTTCCAGAAGGCGTAATTGGAAAAGATAATTTAAAAATTACGGAAGATAATAAACATTATTGGGCTGTATTCAAAGTTACATTACAAGATGGGGTAGTTAAAGTTAAAACAAATGATGAATTTAAACAAGCAATAAAAGATATCGAAACCAAACAAATAAAATCTATTTATGTGGAAAATGGTATGACTATTGATTATACAAACAATGATTCATTCAAAATTGATAATCAAAAACTTTCTATTATTGGACCTCCAAGTAGTAAAGGAAAAGTTATATTAAAA
>CANROQ010000025.1 GCA_947632295.1 uncultured Bacilli bacterium | reverse complement strand
TATGAAGATGGAAAATATATATATAAACAAATTCAAGAAAATGAGGTTGAAGGTTATTCTGAAAACTTTAATAAATTCTTAAAAGAAAATAATATTAAAAAATTTAACAATATTTTTAAAAATTTCTATGATGCATTAAAAGCAGAAGTTAAACATGATTTAAATTTAGTTGTACAATTATCAAATGATTTTAAAACAGCATATTTTAATAAAAAGTTACAAAGTATTGCTACAAATGATGATGTTGAAATATTGGAAGAAGTAGAAATTCAAGATAATTTAAATTTTGATGATAATAAGTCAGATGAAAATGTTGAATATTTAGAAGATATAAATGAAACTGTAAATAATACAACAACTATTGATGAAGACAAAAATTCTAATATTGATATGCAAGCATCTACAACAACTTCAATTGCTTATAACAATATGACGGTAGAAGAAATTAATACTAAATTAAAAAAAATTAATGAAAATTTCGAACATGATCCAAATGCTGTATCATTTATAGATGATTTTTATTTAAATTTAGCAAAAAATGAAACTTATGGCACTGATCAAAGTGTATTAAGCAAACTATATAGTAATGACTTTGGCTCAAATAAAAGATGTGAATATTTAGAAAAATTTATTGAAAATAAATTACCTGAAATTAGTCTTGGTACATTAATTTATTATATATCAAGTATTGATACTGATAATTTAGGTGGAGGCGTTTGCTCTTTTGCACCAGAAGTTAATGCAATAATTAATTATTTTTCTGATAAACAAGAATTGTTTAAAAAAATATTTAACTTTGATTTGTTTTACACGATAGAAGATGAAACAACTGGTGTAAGCAGTATCAAAATATCACAAGATATATTATTAAGTTTAATATATACACATGTCAATAAAAAAAATTATTATAGATATGGTTTACAACCAAATTTAATTTTTGAAAATGGAGAGTATCAAATATATAATTGGTTCAATAAATATTCTGGTGTAAGTATTGAACAGGTTTTTTCAGTGTACTCTAGTATATGTAAATCTGGGCAAAGTATTGATTGTGTTCCATTAATAACTTTTTTTAAAGAATTAGGATTAGATTTATCTATAAAATTTAAATCAATATATAATACATATGGTAATGATAGTCAAATACCAAATATTGATAATTTAAGGAATATGATTCAAACGGAATTAGATAAAAATAATAGTATATACATATCTGCAGGTAATGGTAGCAAAAACGGCATATATATTTATAATACTCCGCAAACAATCATTAATGAAGATAATGTTTGTGCATGGAATGGAGACATAGCAGATCATAAGATCAATAGTCATGCTATGACAATAACTGGTATTACAGAAAATAATATGCTTATCGTTGATACTTGGGGTGAAAGAAAATATATTTCACTTGAAGAATTTTTAGTTAATAATTGTGGTACTATTTGTAGTATAGAAATAAATGACAACATAGAAAATAGTTTATTACCTCAATTTTATACAGACAATAATGTTTGCATAAATGAAAATGTAATGATTCAAAATATTTTAAATATTAATCCAAATTGTACTTATGAAGATTTATACCAATTATTGCAAGTATCTAGAAATGAATTGCTATCAGCTTCAGAAATTATTACTTTTTATAAAAAATATAATAGACCATTAAATGAAATTGAGTGTCAGTATTTTTCTAAAATTCATGAGATTAACAAATTTAAACGTGATATACTATTTAAATTATATCTTAAGAATAATTTAATGATATCTAATCAAATGATTCAAATTTTGAGAACTCTATCAAATATTGATTTAAAACTTTCAAAAATATTATGTCCAGAGCAAATTAATTCTTCAAAAGAAATTACTGACAATTTTAAAAATTCAGTAAACAATAATAGTAATTTGTCCGATAATCATGATATAGATTCTCAAATAATTGATTTAAGCGCAATTGCTTATAACAATATGACGGTAGAAGAAATTAATACTAAATTGAAAAAAATTAATGAAAATTTCGAACATAACCCAAATGCTGTATCATTTATAGATGATTTTTACATGAATTTAGCAAAAATACGAGATTATGGAGTTAACCAAGGCTGTATATGTAATTTAGTTTTGCTAGATGCTATATCTAAAGATCGGAATTTTATGCATTATAACGAAAAAGAACAAGCAAGGTTTATAAAGGAAGGATTACCTTGGGCTAGTAAGGAATGTAGAAATAATCTATTAATGGTGATGAGTTCTGATTATTATAATTTAGAAATGGAAGATACAATCCAATATTTAGATAAAACATTACCTTGGGTTAGTAGTGAATGGAGAAATAATCTATTAATAGTGATGGATTCTGATGTTACTGGAGGGCTTTGTTCTTTTGCACCAGTAGTTAATGCAATAATTAATTATTTTTCTGATAAACAGGAGTTATTTAAACAAAAATTTGGTTTTGATTTATTTTACGAAAACATTGATGGAGTAACAGGTAAAAAAAATCTTGAATTTCGACAGGAACGTTTATTAGCAGATTTATATATGTTCGTAATGAAAAATAATTTTGTAGAATTTGCTAAAGCTAATGGTTTTGCAAGAAATTTTGATGCTATTAAACTTAATAAAAACTCCTTTGCTAAATATATTTTTTCATATTATAGTGATTATAGTAATTGGTATCATGATAGGTTGGAATGTATCGCCTTAGATTCTTATTTTAAATCTAAAGATATAGAATTATCAACATCATATAATTACATTTATAATTCAGACAAAAGCTTAAATACTAATATTGTTGAGATAAGGAATAATATTATTTCTAATTTAAACAAAAATAAAACAATATATATTACTGTTCACAAAAATGATAATATGGATGGTGGTGTATATGTATATAATAACCCATCAACTGAATTAAGTGAAGATAATATTTATGTGTGGTCTGGAAAACGAGAATTTTTTCATAACAAACTTAGTAGTCATGCGATGACAGTTACAGGAATTACTGAAAATAATATGTTGATTGTTGATACATGGGGTGAAAGAAAGTATATTTCGCTTGATGAATTTATTGCAAATAACAATGGTTCAATATCTTATATTGATATAACTGATGAAATTAGTGATCAAAAATTTTGGAATTTTTGTATTGATAATACGGTAGATTTTGATGAATGTCGCGTTTTAACAGATTTAAAAAATAAAACTGTTATAAATGATGATACTTTAGCAGTTGTATTAACAATTATGCGGGTATATAATATATGCAATAGTGGAAAAATTTTAGAAAAGATTAAACAACCAAATTTATTTCATAGTTTATTAGAACAATATCAAAACATACATCAAAGTGAAATAAATTGTAAAAATATTGATATTGGATTATATGAAATAATGAAGAAACAAATGTGGAGGAAAAATTTTGATGCTGATTTTATTACTCTAATATATAATGATATTTATAAAATTTGTCCTGAATATGTGGAATATTTAATGCAACCTGAATTTTTCAATAATACAAGTTTAGATATTATAAAGAATATTATTGGATTACAAAATGCTCAGCAAGTTTGGTATAAATTATTATACAATGAGAACATCTCTAGACAAAAATTATTAGATTTTTCAAAATTTTGTGTAGAAAATATTGAATTAGCTGATAATTATTTCCATAATTTAAATACTAAAATGGATATTGATAGAATGATTAATGAATTATCATTTATTTGTGATTTGCAAAAAAATAATAATGAATTATATAACAAATTAGAAGTTTTGATTGGTAATTACAGTGGATTTAGTTATGAAGATGATTTAATTACATACATATCGAAAAATATACAATTTGAAGATGTTAATTATAAACAATATTTATTAAAAAATCAAATTATCCGTTTTAATGAATTACAACAAATAAAAAATAGTAATGATTATGAATACAATGAAGCAATTGAAAAAGAATACTTTAAATTAAAAAATATTGTAGAAGTTAACACAATTGAAGAAGAAACATATATAGACAATGAAATAAATAAATTATTGGAATTACAAAAAAATAATCATAATGATATAGAATTGGCATATAAAATTAAAAAATTAAAATACACTAAAAGAAAAATATCTAATTATAAGAAACAAATAGTCAAAAAAGAAAATAAAAGTATTGATGATTTAGTTAAATCAACTAAATCAAAAGAAATTCCATTATCAACGGAAATACAAGATCGTACTGATATTTATGTTTCTGAAATTTTGAATCAAGCAAAATTGCATGAACAAAAGATTACTGAAGATTTAAAATTGTTAGAAAGTACAACAGCTTCGTTAATAGGTGAAGAACATAAATTAAAAAGTAAAGAAAGTTTAGAGCGTAAAGTTAAAACTGATGCTACGACTTCAGCTAAAAAGAAAAAACGTCAAGTAACTATAAATGATATTGATGTGGCAGCTTCACAAATAGGTGATAGTTTACGATATACTTTAATAGTAGAGGATAGTCAATACAAATCTAAAGTTAAATCTTCTTTAGAAGAATTAACTAATAAAGGTTATGAAATAGTTAATTATAAAAATTGTTGGTATATGCCTCATTATAAAGGTATAAATGTTTCTATTAAAACCCAAGATGGATTTGTATTTGAATTACAATTTCATACTTTAGATTCATTTAAAACGAAAGAAACATTAACTCATAAATTGTATGAAATAAAAAGAAACGAATTAGTAACGGAAAAATCTAAAGATTTGGCAGATTATATTCAAATAGCTTATCAAAGTTTAGTTGAAATGCCAGATGGAATCGATGGTTATAATTGGTATATTGAACATCAGTTTGAAGAAAAGAATATAGTGCTACCAAAGATTGAAATATCAAAATTATGCAACATAGTAGAAGATAAAAAAGTTAAGGAAAAAATACAAAATTTTGAAAATAATTTAGATTATTTTGGTACCAAATTTACAAAAAGCGATTATTTGAATGATTTGATATATTTAAAAAAACTTAACGATGATGGAATAATTAATTTATATCCAAGATTTAAAGAAAAATTGGATGAAATGATTAGTGAAATTCTAAATTAATATAAATGTTAAATAAAATATTTTATTAAGTAATTAGAAAATAAATTATATGAGGTGAATTATTCATGCAGTTGTATAAAAAAGATAGTATAAAATATGATGATGGTTCAGTTAGAAATTTTTATCAATTTGAAGCATTAAAAAATTGTAATGAATTAAAAAAATTAATTTTATCATTACAAAATAAATTTGGAATGATAGATGAAATTATTGTCAGTAGTGAAAAGACTGATAATGCTCAAGATATAGTATTTTATAAAAAGTATGAAAATTTAGCAGATTTTATTAAAAATTATAATCTTCAAGATATTCAAGAATTTAATATGTATGTATTTACTGGTAATCATGTATATTATCATTTAAATACATTATCAAATACTTTAGCGATATATAAGGAAAATATTATTGATGAAGAAATGGCTGAAGAAGAACCAAATTATGAATACTATAAATTTGACAATGATTTAATCTTAAGATTTGATTTGAATTCTGCAAAGTGTTATTATCTTACAAAAGATGGTAATTGGAAATATGATAATTCATTTAGGCATTTTATTGATGATCCAGCCTATAAATATGAAATTATTTATGATCCTTTGAGTGAAAAAAAAAACAAACGATAGAGTAGATGATTGAGGTGATAACAAATGAATACGAATTTTGAAATTTTAAAACAATATTGCATTGATGTTGACATGACTGAGGCTAATAATAAAGGATTAGTAACAAAAAACGAACTTAATGATAATTATTTTAAATGTTTATTTATTTATAAAAAAATTTTAAATAAATATTTATGCGAAAAACTCAATTTGAAAGAATATGATAATTTAATTAAAAACCATCCATTAAAATTTATTCCAAATTCAACTAATAACTATGATATTTATCAATATACCTCTAATGTTGGCATGGAGTATATATATATTAGAAATAATTTATTTATCGAAAGATTAGACAAATCACAAATAGATACGTTAGTCGCTGATTATGATAATTCTAATATTAGTAAAAATTCCTTGGTAATTGTGCAAAATACTTATCAAGATATTATTAAAATGTATAAAGATAAACCTGATTTTATAAATCTTAGTTACGGCCCATTTTCACCTGATTATTTTGCTAAAAATAAATCAATTGTTATTGGAGTTAATGTCAATTTATTTAACTTTAATGGTTTAACAGCTATTGAATGTCGAAATAAATTTTCTAGTCAAATGTTAGAAATTGGTGAAATAATTGAAAAAATGAATGTTGAATTAAAAGATAAATTAGATATTCCTATCAAAGTTATTCGTTATGATGAAAATTCGATTATGCCAATAAAAAAAAACGAAATGGGGAAGAGTAAATGAAACAGGATAAATTTTTGCCAATAGGAACAGTAGTAATGCTAAAAGGTGGGAAAAAACGTATTATGATTTCTGGCTTTTTAGCGTCTACTGACACTAAAAAAATCTATGATTATAGTGGATGCTTGTATCCAGAAGGTTTTTTATCTTCAGAACAAATTTGCTTGTTTAATCATGAAGAAATTGATAAAATATATTATATAGGCTATCAAGATGATGAAGCAAAAGAATTTACAGCAAATTTACTTAAATTAGAAAAACAAATAAATGAAAATAGTTAAATATTGGGGTTGATTAGTATGCTAGTATCTTTAATAAAAGGACATCAAATTAATAATTTGACATTACCAAATATCGTATATGGTAATTATTGGGTAACAGGTTTTGATGAACAAAGTATCGAACAAAATTTAATAAATATTGAAGCATGTAATGGTCAGTGGAAATTAAATAGTAATCAGGATGTTGTAATTTTAGAAAAAAATGTGCAAATAGAATCAGTAATATTACAAAATTATGGCTTTTATTTACTAGAAATAATGGAAACTAAAGAAAGGGTTTTACTTCATTGTGCTCCTGTTTTCGATGAAACATATCGATATTATTATTTAGTAAATGGTTCGGATGTAACAATTGGTAATGATGATAAAGCAACTATTTGTTATAAACATCCATTATGTTCTAAACATCATGCTTCAATTACCTTTAAAAATAATGTTTTTACGGTGTTTGATGTCGATAGTAAAATAGGTGTCTTTGTAAATGATGATAAAATTGAAAAATCAAAAGTTTTAGAATCTGGTGATATAGTATTTATTGCAGGTTTAAAAATTATTGTAATGATCGAAGAAAATAAACCAGTTTTAATTATCAATAACCCTTGCAATATAGTTAGTTTTAAACCAGTTGTTTTTCAAGAAAGAATTGCTAGTGATGTAAATTTCAATACTAATTATACCAAAGAAGAAGAACGTGATATTAAAGTTTATACTGATGATGATTATTTTCATAAAAGACCAAGATTTAAATCTAATATTGAAAAATTAGATTTAAAAATAGACCCACCACCTGGGAAACAAGAACAAGAAGATCAACCACTAATCTTAACAATTGGACCAATGATTACAATGGGAATGTCATCTATTGTAACAGGTATGACAACTTTGAATAATGTTTCGACTGGGCAAATTACCTGGGATGCAGCGTTACCATCATTAATTATATGTGGTGCGATGTTAGCGTCGATGATATTATGGCCATTTATGACGAAACTTTATCAAAAAAATAAACAATTTCGAAGAGAACGTTTAAGAATTAAGAAATATACTAAGTATATTGATGAAAAACGACAATTAATTTCTGATACTATCAAACAACAAAGTAAAATTTTAAACGAAAATTATTTGCCATTAGAAGAATGTTCGAAAATAATTTTGGAACAAAAAATGAACTTATGGGAAAGAAAAATTACTGAAGATGATTTTCTAACAGCCAGTCTAGGTTATGGAACTAAAAAAATGTCTATCGATATAAATTATCCAGAAGAACATTTTTCATTAGATAAAGATAAAATGAAAGATATTTTAAGTAAATTAGTTAATGAACCAAAAGATTTGAATAATGTACCAATTGCTTATTCTTTTAAAGAAAAAAATATAACAGCAGTAATTGGTGATTATAATTTATCAAAAAGATTTATGGATAATATTTTATTACAATTAATTACTTTTCATAGTTATGATGAACTAAAAATTGTTATTTTAACAAACAAAGATTATGAAAATGATTGGGATTATTTAAAAGTATGTCCACATTGTTTTAACGATTTTAAGACAACACGTTTTTTTGCTAGTACTAATGATGAAATAAAAGAAATTTGCTATTTACTAGAACGTGAATTAGCTGATAGGGCTAATTTAGAAAAAGAAAGTATGAACAGTAATAGTTTATTCATGCCACATTATTTAATTATAACTGACTGTTATAAAGCGATTAGAAACTTTGATTTTATTAAAAAAGTATTAAAAAATGAATCTAATTTAGGCTTTAGTTTAGTTATTATGAATAATCGTGTATCTAATTTACCAAATGGCTGCAATAGTTTTATCAATGTTTCTGTCAATAAATGTGAGGTTTTTGAAAATGTTTTAAATTCAAATATTCAAACATTTAAAGTTGATACGACAAGCAACTATAATCTATATGAATGTTGTCACACTTTGGCTAATATACCAATTGAGGTTAATAATGATACAGAAGGAAAAATTCCTAATAAAGTAGGATTTTTGGAATTATATGATGTTGGTAAAGTTGAACAGTTAAACGCTTTAAGTAGATGGCAAAAAAATAATCCAATTTTAACTTTGCAAGCCCCTATAGGTATAGGTAAAAGTGGTGAAAAATTAAATTTGGATTTACATGAAAAATTTCATGGACCACATGGTTTAATAGCTGGTATGACTGGTAGTGGTAAATCAGAATTTATAATCACTTATATATTATCCATGGCTATAAATTATCATCCATATGAAGTTCAGTTTATATTAATAGATTATAAAGGTGGAGGTTTAACTGGTGCATTTGTCAATGAAGAAACTGGTGAAAAATTACCACATATTGTAGGAACTATTACCAATTTAGATACTAATGAAATAAATAGATCACTTGCTTCTATTGAATCGGAATTAAAAAGACGTCAAAAAATTTTTAATGAAGCAAGACAAATTTCTGGTGAAAGTACAATTGATATTTATAAATATCAAAGTTTATTTAGACGTGGTGTCGTAAAAGAACCAGTTGCTCATTTATTTATTATTTCAGATGAGTTTGCTGAATTAAAAAGTCAACAACCAGATTTTATGCAACAACTTATTAGTACTGCTCGTATTGGTCGTAGTTTAGGTGTACATTTAATTTTAGCAACACAAAAACCTTCGGGTGTAGTCGATAATCAAATTTGGAGTAATACGCGTTTTAGAGTTTGTTTGCGTGTTCAAGAAAAAGCTGATAGTACCGATGTTATTAAATGTCCAGATGCCGCTTTCTTAAAACAGACAGGTCGCTTTTATTTACAAGTTGGTTATAATGAAATTTTCATTTTAGGACAAGCAGCTTGGGCAGGAAATCAATATATACCTTCAGAAAAGATGAAAAAGGAAATTGATACTTCCTTAGATTTTATTAATAATATTGGCTATATTGTCAAAAATGTTGAAACTGAAAAAAGCGAGAAGAAAATTGCTACTAATGGTGAAGAATTAACTAATATTGTTAAATATTTAATGCAAATTGCTAAAGATAAAAATATTCATACTAAAGCATTATGGCTTGAAAAAATTGCGCCTTATATTAATGTTGATAATTTAAAACAAAAATA
>CANROQ010000024.1 GCA_947632295.1 uncultured Bacilli bacterium | reverse complement strand
CATAATAAAAACACAAAATCTACATAATAAAAACACAAAATCTACATAATAAAAACACAAAATCTTCACAAAATCTCCACAAAATCTCCACAAAATCTCCACAAAATTACAAGAGTTAACCATAGTTAACTTATCGAACATTTGTTCCCCGATTACGACCGTAGCTGCTGCAGGTCGCCTATACGCTCAAAAGCTGTAGATCCGGGCCTATACGCGCAAAATCTGTAAATTTCCCAAAACTAAGCACTAAAATTTTTATTATACGCAAAATAATGATAAACTTGACAGCGGCTCTTTTTTATGATATAATTATTCTGATTATTTTTTTAAAAAAAAATAAGAACCAAAAAAAGAGCTGACCTTTTCGATCAGCTCTCTTGCGGGTGTCACCCCGCGCAACAGAAAGGAGGTATCCTGAATATTTAATTTTTAGGTTTACGTTTCTTAGACAACGTCACCTCATACTCTTCGTCACCTGCCGCAAACCGCACTATACGCTCAATATTCATAACTTCACAGTCCCGCACATCAGGCAATGAACTAATATATTCATATAAATTCTGAATCATCGCACGTTTAAATAGATCTGGCTTACGAGTTACTGTACGTTTCTTGCCAGAGGACTCGCGATGACCTTGTCCCTTAGCTTTCTCTGTCAACTCTTGTACTGTTGAATTATCAATATACCCTTCATCACTTAAATATAGTTCAATAGCCTCTTTGTTAGAACAGCCTAATGACTTGCGGGTGCGCGCAATATACTCCTCTGGTATATTAATTTGTTGCGGGCGCCCCTCTTTATTCATAAAAGTATATTTCAATTATACTCCTTTATATAGTCCACTGCGGGGTATAGCCCCATTGCTATACCCCTTCTTCACTGCTTCTATATGTTTCACACTACTTCGTACAGAGGAGGTTCAGTAGACTTAGTAGGATCAATTCGCTTAATTTCTCCAAGAGTCATGAGCTTCCGCAAAGCACCAGTAATCTTCTGACCACTAACCTTAAAGTATTCAGCAAGTTCACGATTCGTCAGTGGCTCATTAGCCGTCATCATATAACCCTTTACAGTTTCAGCGAACTCTGCCGCAGCCTTCTGTGCCTTAGTCTCACGCTTGCGGGACAGCTGCTCAATATACTTGTCGCACATCGCAACAACCTCTGGGTCATTAGTCATAGCTTCCTTAATGCGAACGAACAGTTCCTTGCGGGTTGCCTTAGTCTCAGCCATTTTGTCTTTCTCCTTTATCTTTTTAAGAGCTTTTCGATGCTCTTTTCTCTCTTTCTTACAAGTATATTATATCATAGATTTTTTAGTCTGTCAAAACTTTTTTCTAGCTAGTTAAAAAGTTAAGATCGCAGGACAGCCGCGTCTTCTTTTAGTTTCATAGAACTGACCTGTTCCCTTTTGACAAATATATTATATACTATTTTTTCTCCTCTGTAAACATATTTTTCAAACTGAAATCTCTTTTGGAAATGAAAATGAAAATCTGTCCGGCTGATTCCCGCGCCGCTAACCTCTACTTAAAATGAAACTTTTTTCGCGAGTCTCCAAAAGTGAAAATGAAAATCGTTTAGGAGTCCCAGACTTGAAAATTATTTTTAATAATTCTTAATTAGCCATTTCCAAAAGTAGAAATGGAAATAGCAACAAGGGTGGTACTGATACGCGGCAGCCCTGTAAGATGAATGTTTTAGCAAGCCAAAAAGTAAGCAGACCGCCGCATATTAACTAAGTAAATTTAGCAAAATTTGCTATCAAAATTTATTGAAATTGCTATGTCTCGTGCACTTGTCAGGTTGAGAAAAAATTATGCTAACCCTGCCACCCATGACAATTATCCACCAATTTTTCCACTAAAATATTAATAGTTTTCGACTGGTTTTCCACAATATTTATTAAGTTTTCCACCAAGTCAGAACTATAGCAAAAATCCTCGGAATTCCGCGGAGGCTTCAATTTTGTTTTTAAGTGTTCTATTTCATCTACTATATAATATGGTGTTGACATACAGACTCCTTTGAGTGCGGTTTTAAAAAGTTTTTGTTGACAGGGCTTGTTATATGTGCGCACCCAAAGTACCTTGGAATCATAGAAATTATATATATTAAATAATAAAATTCTATACTAATAAAGCCACAGTTTCTCTGGGATATAGGAAAAGTTTCTCTGGGATTTACAACTATATATTCTATTCTTCTCTTAATAATCTACACTCATCATACTCATGTCCTGCTTGCACTACTAACCTTTTAGTATTAATTATATTACTTTGAATTCCGTTAATCGTGCTTCCAAGACCATTTAATATACGACTAGTACCATTTGTAGAATATAATTCATATATATCTCTATATATAACTTGAAGATTCTTATATATCATATCTAAATATTTATCTATTTCATTTAATGAAAGTTGAATATCCATACATTCTCACCATCTACCACTTCCCGCACATCAATATCAACAACCCCATCTACCGTTAGCACGGACTCACATTCAACATCATCAAATTCAGTACCATTAATAATTATTTTATTAGATTTAATTATAACAAACTTACATTCAGATAATATCTCTAATATATCATCAATATTATTCTCATCGCGGTAATCCGCAACATATATCCTATTATTCATCATATAAAAATAAACTCTATACATACTACTTATTTCTTTCTTTTAATTGACCCCAATTACTTGGAATAGTTTTTCTACTTTCTTCAAACATCATTATATTTTCAATACTTTTTCTATCTGCAATTAAATCTTCTGTTACTTCTGTCCCTAATTCTTTTATTGTAACGTCTAATGCTTTTACTTGTGTTGGATTATATTCATATACTCTATATAACTCATGATAAGTGCCATGTTTACCAGGTCTTCCTACCGCTTCTTCATTATAACTAATCATATGTAAATCTTGCAAAATGCTTAAAGCATCATTTAATTGTATTAATTTATCTTGTCCTCTACTATATCCTAAATCTTCTAATATTTGTTTTTTACTAAAAAAGAAATTTTCATTATGCTGATATGTTTGATTGATATTATATTTATTAAATAAATAACAATATACTTTAAAAGCAAAATCACTTAATCCATTTAAACAAAATCTTGTAGTACTCCTCAACAATCTTAAAAAATTACCCTTTAATGAAGGCATAATTAATAAATTATCATCTATTTTATCTTTTAATAAAATACCAGTATCTACAAATGTATCAATTACTTTTTTACATTTATATTTAGTCATTTTCAAAGTCTCTTGTAAATACGCTGTAAATTCTTGACGATCAATAACTCTATTGCCTTCTTTAATATAGCCTAGATCTTGAGCAATAACTATGGCTTTAGGGTTATAATTCTTCTCTTTCATATGTTCTTTAGCTACACTAATAAAAACTTTATTTTCCATATCCCTCCTTCACAATCATTATTCAGAAGTCTCCTCTAACAATTACCTTAACAGAGAAGTTGAGTATTACTTTTATATTACTTTTACTTATTACTTTTAGGGTGTTATATTTTTTATATAGTTGTGTTATATTTTTCGGCGAGTTGTGTTATATTTTTGATCGGAATGTGTTATAAAATTTTATAACACTATCCAATGTGTTATATTTTTTATATAGTTGTGTTATATTTTTTACTAACTTTTATACAACAACTCAATAATGTGTTATATTTTTTATTCAAATTTTATAACACTACAATAATGTATTATATTTTTTCTTATTTATTTAATAAATTAACTTCTCCGAAATTTCATATATCATATTTTAATTAAAGTATAGCATAAAAATATAAATTGTCAAATACTTTCAACATTCATAAAACTGATTCACCTTAAAAATCATCTTAAAAGAGAAGTTGAAGATGTCTTTTATATGTCTTTGTCTTTGTCTTTTAGGTGTATATCTTTTTTTATCTATTTGTATATCTTTTTTATCGGATTTGTATATCTTTTTTAATATATTAGTATATCTTTTTTTAAGCGGCTATCCAAACTCACCTCTTTTACGATCCTCTCAACAGAAATCAGCTCTGACAATCATGAAAACGCCGGGAGCCTGTGATATCGCTCATATGACGCGCCAAGACATTCATATCACAAACTCCCGCGCTAAATAATAGTCCTTTTCAATAATAATTTAAATTAAATCAGTCTATCCAACAAAGTATTCGCTACAAAACACATATCCAGCACTTGATCCAACACAAAACCAAGTTTATACCACATGCATTTTTCTTGTTCATTTCCTGCATTCTTACCCTTGTAATCCGCAGCTTCAGCCATATCCGTTAATTGACATTCAATATCATTTGCCATATTGCGGATAGCCAAAGTAGAAGGCACTTTATCTTTGCGGAACTCTGCAAATTGATCTGCAAGATACTTACATTCTCTCATTACCTTTTGGATAGTCCACACATGAATCTTGCTAATACAACTAATATTATCAAAGTCATCACTCATAGAACAAATATCACCACTATGCGCACAGTCAAATCCAAAATACCAATAATCATTACTAGTTAAGTTAATACCAGGCATCTCATTTTCAGAATAAGTTAAACCACCATGAACAATAACATCCTGATCTACATCCTGATAATCTTTTCCATACAACGGATGGTCATGCGGAACTCCAATATATCCACAAAAATACCCAAGAAAATCACTATCAGCAACGACGCAAATCATATCCTTATATTCCGTATATTGAAGAAGAGACATATTATATCCTTTCTCTGTTCATTATCTCTATAATTAATTATACCATGAAGAAATAGTTTTGTCAACTTTGAGTTGTAAAGTATTTGTCAACAATTAAGCGGGAACCTTACCTTTCATATCACTTGGCTCGCCCAATATTTCATTCCTCAACCTTCCGCACCCTATTAGCTAGCATACCATAATATACACGAGGATAACCTCTATCGTGATGAATAGGTTTCACAACTAATAGTTTGCGGCCGCCGTCTGATGCATATCCCACAACTTTGTACAATTGATAATTATCAGTGACAATATCACCGATTTTAATCCGTTGGTTCTCCGAATTGGTCATAACTTAGCCTCTCTTCTTTCGCAGTCCATTCATCAATTATTGACTCTTCATATTTTCTTTCTTCCTCTTGGACACGCTGCCATTCTTGCTGCATAAGATACTGATAATACAAATAATCTTCATCCCAGTCATTCATATTAAGTCACTCCTTACTATGAAGTTTGCATACTCTTTCGTGTCCTTTTTATAAATATATTATATCATAGATGCCTTCTATAGTCAATATTAATTTTTTAATTATTTTATTGACTAAAATTAGTTTTTATGATATAATATATATATTAAAAGAAAGGACAAACAATGAGTAATAAATATCGTTCTTATAATCATATAGAAAAACTTGAATCTCCTAACGTAGAGGGGATTCTTAATGGTACTGTAACTATATCTCCAAAGCTAGATGGCACAAATTCTTGCGTCTGGATTAATGATGGCGAATTTAAGGCAGGCTCCCGCAAACGTTCTATCAATCCTGATGATGATAACGCTGGGTTCGCTAATTGGTGGGCTAATCCTGATACTGACGAAAAACGCATATTGCGGCAGGTACTGACTGATAATCCATCTTATATTATATACGGAGAATGGCTTGGTGTCAGAAAATTTATTGGGCAGATTAAGTCTTACGATCCCGCGGCACTCGCGCATCTTTGGGTTTTTGATATTTATAATATAGAAACTGGACGCTATTTAGGTGAGGTTGAATGGCGGAGTCTTCTTGATTTCTATTGGAGTGCAGCAAATCTGAAAAAAGCTCATTATCCATATTATGTTCCCTATGAAATTCTTGAAAATCCAACAGTAGAAGAGATCATGGAAAAAGCTGAATGTAATACTTTTCTTATGAAGAATGACGCTATTGGAGAAGGTGTAGTTATTCGACGCGCGGATTATCTTAATAAATATGGACATTATGAGATAGGTAAATACGTGCGCCCGCAATATAAACAAGACAAATCCAAAAGCAAGAAAGTAGTACCAGCAGGAGCTACTGAAAAAGAGATTGTACAATATTGCGTTACTGATGAAGAATGCGGCAAGGCTGTCGCGAAGATTGAGAACGCGTTAAATGAAACTTTTAGCACGAAAAATAATAAGCATATCGGGATGTTTCTACAAATGGTTTGGAAAGATGCCGTCTTAGATGAAATAGCAACTATCTGCAAAAAGTGGAAAAATCCAAAAATCGACTTCGCGGCTCTTCAAAGGGAAGTGTTTAATGCAGCCCGCGAATACGTGGGATTGGCTTAGCGGCTACGCCGCTAAGCGGGTAAAGGCTACTTTAGTAGCCTTTACCTATCTTTTTATTGACAAGATTAGTTTTTTATGATATACTATAATAAAATAGAGAAAGGAAAATACAAATAATGACAGTTTATATTACAGGAGATATACATGGGTTTCCAATAACCCGAGACTGGCCTAGTAAAAATGAAGCAGAGGCAGTAATTATCGCAGGAGATTTTGGCATTCCTTTTGGACTTCTTTCTCCTAATCATACTATTGAAGATGCTCAACGGGAATTGCGGTATGCGCAGTTTCTTAATGATTTAGGTTATCCTATTTATGCAATATGCGGGAACCATGATGACCGAGATGCGTATGGCGCTATGGATAGTATGTATCTTGGGGACTATGTCGTGCGGCAATTCGCTTTATATGGAGAGACATTTGATAATATTTATATCGTAGATCGTCCTTGGGCTGGTAAAATTGGTAATCAAAAGTTTTTGCTTATCCCAGGGGCACAATCTCATGATCTGTTTTGTACTCCAGGTGAGCCAAATGACGTGGCAAGCATGGACCGATATTACAGACATCTGTGGCATAATGAATTTACTCGTTGTAATCATCGCTCTTGGTGGGAAAACGAAGATGTTGATCCAAGCGCTGTTTCGCATATTCTGGGTACAATAGATTTTCGACCAGATGTAATTGTTAGTCACGACGCACCTGCGTATATAGCTATTAATTATAATCGAGATTATATTACGCTTCATGGGGGAGCCACTAAAGGCGAAGAAATTCTTGAGAAAATTAGTAAGCGCTATCCGCATACACCTTGGATACATGGACATTTTCATAGAGACCAATTTGAGAATTGGGATGAAGAAGAAGCCCCTACGCGATGTGTTTATAATGATTTTGTGTATGCAGAAGATGGAAAAATTGATTCTAAATCTTTTTGGAGCGTGGATGAAGATGTTTGATATTAGCTATTACATGAACAGAGACCGCGCATTAGAACTAAAAAATTGAAGAACTTCTAAATGGGATACAATCTCCAAAAGAGAAAAAGAGCTATGCCTTAAAGTTTTAAATTGGGCTAATGTGCCATTTGCTTATGATTGGGCTGGTCACAGGAGAAAAGTTTTCTTTCCTACTTATGAAGAATGTCTAGCTCAAGAGGATTGGTTATTTCAATGCATGGATTAATAGTGAGTAGCTTCTTAATGACTATTGGAATAGTATTTATGTTTATCGGCAGCAATAATAATAGGTTTAGGTATTAATATGCGGGAATGCTTAAAATTTTTAAGGGATTGTTTTATTTGTTATTTTTTAATAATGTTGACGATTGTTGTCATTTTGGCTTTGATAGGACTGGTATGGTGGCCTCTTAATGCAGTTTTATTGATAATGGTAGGAGGGTGGTTTAGTAATGGTCCACTTCCTGTATTATTTATTTTATTTGGTTTTCCTTTTATTTGTTTTATTATTTTCTATTTAGTGATAGGACGAAATTAAATGAGTCAATATTTAATATATGGCAAAAGAACAGAAGCTATTTTAAATACTGATACTGACCAATTTATGGGACCAGACAGTAGCTTCCGTGCGATTAACGAAAAAGGCGAAAGAGTATCAAAATTAAGTGATGCATTTTCTTTTGCTACACAAGAAGATGCTCAAGAATTTCTTGATGCGCATAAGCCTAAACAGGGGGTAATATTTGAAATTAGAAAAGCTAAATAAAAGAAAGGAAAAAATATGTATGTAGGACAAGCGCAAGTCTATCAGTTTAATTGCGATGTATGTGGTGAGACTTATTTTGAAGATATAGAACACCTTGGATTAGATGGAGATTATATTAATGCTTATTTTATCCCCAATAGTGACTTAGATAGTATGCGGGAAGTGCATATTTGCAATGACTGTATGTCTAATTGGCGTATGCGGGAATATGAAGAGCATATGCACGCTATCCGTAATCTTTATCTTGATTTAGTTCAAGATGATGATGATGACATTGATGAATACGATGATGACGAGATTGATGAATATGATGATGACGATGATAATGATGTAAAATATACATTGACAGAAAAAGGACGCAGACATTTGGAAGCTTTAAAAAAGAGAGGTCAAATTTAATGAAGCGAGAAAACGCAACTATTTACGAGTGTGATATTTGTCGAAAGACAATTATCCCTACCCATGTCGAAGACAATGAATCTAAATTTTTTCAAGTATCAAATGAAGTGAATGGAAAAGTTTTAGATGAAGCACTTAGCGGAGAATCTCCAGAAGGATTAGATATGCATCCTCCTGTAATCGGGACATATATGTTCATAGAACCAAAACGAGAGTTGAAGGACTCCCGCAGTTTAGGTATACAATATGACTCTATGCTAGGCGGAAAAGGTTCTGTTGGCGACAGCATGATTGTTGTGCTAAAACATATTTGTGCGGATTGCGCGGAACAGATTCTCCCAAGATATATTGACTTGATTAATCAAATGACTGATCTTCAAGAAGAATTTAAGGTTCTATAAGATTGTTCTTGCCATTCAAGAAATGAACTGCAGGAGCAGAAAAAATATTAGTATCAAGCCAATCTAAAAGTTCATTAAGTTTTTGACTTTTTTGTTTTTTATTGACTTTTGGATTGGCTAAAAAAAGAGGAAAGTCTTCATTAATACGATAAAAATATTCATCACGAATTTGCGGTGACACAGCTTTAATGCATCCGATGTTCTCTGGGTCAAACCACCAACAGTGGTTATCTCCATACTCACACGGATGCTGATTGTCGCATTCGCCACATAATAATTTTATATATGTTTTATCACTCATTAAGACTACCTCCTTTTTAGTTATATTATACCACATAGACAGATAATATGTCAAAAAATTTGACTGATTAAAAAATTTTTGATATAATATAAATATCGAAAGTGAGTGATGGTAAAAAAGTTACTTCGGGGATAATATTGAAAAATGTTTATAGATCAACTTTTTTAGTTATTTCCTCACTGTTTCATCTTTTTCCTTTCTCTCGGGCATTATAAAAATCTATAATGCCCTTTGATGTGAATAACAGGTGATGGATAAAAGGTTACTTCGGAATATAAATAATAGGATAGTTCGCCAAACTATCAAAATATAAACCTTTTATGTAATTTCCCTGTGAGATATATAAGGAGAGGTAATGTCTAAGTTTAATACGAAGCAAGAAACACCTAAAACAACATCATACGAGGGTGCCGAGTTATATCAGAAGAATCCAGTAGAAGACTGGATTAATTTTATGTTTTCTTCTTTCCTTTCAAAGCAATATTATGAAACCGAAACAGAACAAATAACTCGCTTTCTTGATCTAACCCAAAAGGTAATTGAAGCTAAAGGGGAGGAATTTGCGGCAAAGGGCGCTTTCTTTGCACGTAATGAACTTGGAATGCGGAGTGTAGCTATATTAGTCGCAGCATATCTTAATAATATGCAATTTGAGGGTAAGCGACAATTTTATGCACGCTTCCCGCATAGGCCAGATGACGCAGCAGAGTTGTTTGCGGCTATTGAGATGATGGGAGCAAAACGATCTCATGCGACAGTTCATGGTATCGGAGATTATCTCTCAAAATTAACTCCTTATCAATTAGCTAAGTATAAGTTAAAAGGTAAAACATATAATATGCATGATTTAATTAGACTTACCCATGCAACTTCATCAGCTATTGATAATTTTATATATGAAGATTATGCGGA
>CANROQ010000023.1 GCA_947632295.1 uncultured Bacilli bacterium | reverse complement strand
GCAACTTTTATCATCTTTTTTCCTCTTTTCTAATATTAATTATTATTTATAAAAATCACTACCACCTATAAATTCTCTTAAAATTGAATCACCAGGTACATCCTCACTAGGAATAGGTAAAAAATTTCTTAAAAAATTTATTAATCTTAAGGCTTCATGATACATTGGATCATCTTCTGATACTGAAAATAATAATGGTTCAACATAAGTTTTTAAAATTCCTATTTCATAAACTAAAGCAGAATTTATTATTTCATCAACATTATCTTGATATGGAAAAATATATTTTTCTTCACCTTTTTTGATTTTTCCCCACATTTTTAATGTTTCACTAGCATTATGACCTCTAAATTTATTATCACGAACAATTCTTCTTAATTTTCGAGTATCTGTCGTTCTAATATAATTATGATTATCAATATTTAATTGTGTAAGTGGACTTATATATATTTTAAATTTATTTTTATCGTCAATTGACATTGTCAAAATATCATTTAAAGCATGTAATCCTTCAATTATAATAATATCACTTTCACCTAATTGTAACCAATTATCTTTATATTCTCTTTTTCCTAAAACAAAATTGTATTGAGGTAATAAAACTCTTTCCCCCTCTAATAATGACAATATTTGTTTATTAAATAAATCAACATCGATGGCATCGATAGATTCGAAATCTAATTCACCATTTTCGTCTCTTGGTGTATTTTCACGATTAACAAAATAATCATCAATGGAAATTGGATGAGGTACTAAACCATGGCTTCTTAAGTAAATTTCCAACTTTTTAGCAGTCGTTGTTTTACCACTTGAAGATGGTCCAGCTATTAAAACTACTTTGACATTTTTCGAATTTTCAGCTATTTTATCAGCTATTTTAGAAATTTGACTATTATAATAAGCCTCGGATAAACGAATTAATTCACTATATTTTCCAAGTGATACTACTTCATTTAAATCAGCAGCATTAGAAATTTTTATTGTTGAACCCCATCTTGTATAATCTAGATATTTGTTAAATAACATTTTATGATGATTATAAGGAAGTGTACATTCTGGATTAAAAATATCTGGATAACATACAACAAAACCATCATCACTAATATAATTTAAACTAAAACAATCTAAATATTTTGTCGATGGTACCATCTCACTATAATAATAGTCATACACATCATCAATACGATACAAATTTATATAAGTATTACTAATATATTTTAAAACTTTAACTTTGTCAATCCAATTCTTCTTTTTAAAATACTTAATACTATCTAAACGTGATGCACTGATTTTTGTAAATGTTAAATCTTCGGAAACAATTTTATTCATTTCAGCTTCAATTTGTTTTAAAGTAGATTTTGTTATTTTAAAATTAGGGACTTCACAATAAAATCCTTTGCTAACTGAATATTGGATTAAAACTCTAGCTTCTTCGCCAAATAATCTTTTAATTGCCAAAATTAACATAAATTGTAAACTTTTACGATATATATGGTTTCCAACTAAAGAACTACGATCAACAAAATCAATATCACATTTTCTAGATATTTTATCTTGTAAATCCATAATATCATTATCAATTTTAGCCGCTAAAATAGGAAATTCAAAATAATTTTGAAAATTTTTGCTTATTTCTTTTAACGTCGTGTCAACTGGAAATTCCATTGTAACTAAATCTCTAAAATTTACTTTAATATTTTTTGTCATAAGACCCCTCTATTCTAGTTATAACTATTTTATCAAAAAATAAAGAATTTGTCACATTTTTTGTTGCATAAATATCATAACTTTACACTATATAATTATAGAGGTGATTTAGATGGGATTAATTCCAACTGTAATTGAAAAAAGTAATAATGGTGAAAGAGCTTATGATATTTATTCAAGATTATTAAAAGATCGCATAATTATGTTAAATGGTGAAATAGATGATATAAATTGTAATACAATTATTAGCCAACTTTTATATTTAGATTCACTAAATCATAACGATATTAGTTTATATATTAATTCTCCTGGTGGTAGTGTGACAGCCGGTATGGCTATTTACGATACCATAAATTTTATTAAAAGCGATGTTTCAACAATTTGTATCGGTATTGCTGCTTCTATGGGTGCCTTTTTACTTTCAAGTGGTACTAAAGGAAAAAGATATGGACTTCCTAATAGTGAAGTTATGATTCATCAACCACTTGGTGGGGCTCAAGGACAAGCAACGGAAATTAAAATTGCGGCTGAAAGAATTTTAAATATGCGTGAAAAACTAAATAAAATGTTAGCGCAAAATACAGGAAAAGATATTAAAGAAATTGAACACGATACTGAACGTGACTATTTTTTAAGTGCCAAAGAAGCCGTCGATTATGGTTTAATCGATAAAATTTTATAAATTATTATTAATATGTATAAAATAAGTTAAATTATACATATTAATCTTGGTGATATTTATGTATTATTTTAATTGTTTTTGGATATATTCCATTTTTGGATTTTTATTAGAAACAATATTTTACTCAATTTTTAAATGGTCTGGAGAAAGTGGAATTTTATATGGGCCTTGGACACCATTGTATGGATTTGGTTCGATTATAATTATCATTACAACACACTATATATTTAGAAATTTTAAATATAATAAATGGTTAAAACTAATTTTAATATTCTTATTTAATTTTATTTTTTTAAGTTCTATTGAATTAATAGGTGGTTTATTAATTGAAAAATTATTTTCTATTACTTGGTGGGATTATAGTAGTCATAAATATCATATTGGTAAATTTGTCTGTTTAGATATGTCACTTATTTGGGGATTGTCCGCTATCTTATTAATTTATGTAATTAAACCGATAATGGATAAATTAATCAAAAAAATACCTGGTTATATTGGTATTTTCATGACAATTGTAATTGCAATCGATTTTATTATAACTATTATTAATAAAGTTAATATAAAATAGATAATTAATAAAATTACTTTTTTTATTAAAAATAGCGGAAAATTAATTTTCCGCTATTTTATTATTTGCTTAATTGTTGCATACCTAATTGAACTAAACGTTTAGTCATTTCTCCACCTACTGAACCATTCATTCGAGAAGATGTATCTGGACCTAATGTTACGCCTAATTCACGAGCTATTTCATATTTCATATTTTCAACAGCTTGTTTTGCACCAGGTACTACTAATTTATTAGTATTCATTTACTTCACCACCTTGTTTATTATTATAATACCCAAGATAATGAATTTTATTTATATATTAATATGTTAATTTTTGGTTATTTTATACTAAGAAATATAATAGAGCCGAACCAACTAATGTTATGATTAACAAAATTAAAATAGGTGTACTTATAATTTTTTTCTTATTCTTTTCCTTTTTTTTATCTTCTTGTCTATCATCCAATAAATCATCTAAACCATCCAAATTATAATTTGAATGTATAACATTAACTTGACTTGCATTATTATTTTCTACACTTGCATTATTATTTTCTACAGTTGTATTAGTATCTTCCTTTTTGCTTTCATCAATTTTTGATATATCTTCTTTATTTTCTTTAGTACTATCAGTTTCAAAACTATTATTTTCAATATTATTGTCATTTTTTATTTCATTATCGTTATTTTCAATATTAGCTAAATCTTTATTTTCAGTATCCTTTTCATCATTAGAATTAACAATATCATCTTTAGTTTCTTGAGTGTCGTTATTTACATCATTAATTTCTTTAGAGTCTAATGGATTATCATTATCATTCGATGAAATTTCATTTTCTTTTTCATTTTTTGTTTCATCTAATTTTATTTCTTCAGTTGATGTTTCTTCTTTTTTATGATATTTGTTCAAAATTTCTAAAGAATTAGTTGGTATTTGAATTTTTTGAACACTTTCTAATATAATGGTTGCAGTGCCAATAATATTATCATAATCACCATATTCCGTTTCAGGAGATTTTGATGCCATAATATCCTTTATAATACTTAAAAATTTTCCTTGTTTATCGCTATCTATTTTTTTGATAATTAAGGATTGATCACCATAACTAATAATACCAATATAAATATCGATCATACTTTTTTCTACTTGTTTATTATAATAAACAATATAATTAATATCATCAATTTTAAATGTTGTAGCTAATTCAACTAACGTACTAGATTTTTGATCATCTTTATTATGCAAATAAAATTCCATTCCTATCACCCTATTCTAGAATTATTTTATATCATAAAAAATTTTTTTGCAAGTGTTCTATATTTATTATTAACATATTTGATAAAACTTTACATAAAATTAAAAAAAGACAGTTAATATCTGTCCATTTCTAATAGTTTAATTATTTTGATTGGAAATTATTTCCACCCATTTGTTGTTCTCCCATTTGAACTAATCTTCTAGTGATTTCTCCACCAACTGATCCGTTAGCTCTAGAAGTAGCATTTGGTCCCATAGTTACACCTAATTCACTAGCGATTTCATATTTCATTTTTTCGATAGCTTGTTTAGCACCAGGTACAACTAAATTACTCATACTGTTTTTATTATTCATTTTGTTCACCTCCTGTACACTAATAGAATGTGTACATTTGGTTTTTTCATACATTTTTTTCTTTGGTAATTTTTGGTTTAAAGAATATCTTTATAATCATTAGAAAAATTTGTAATAACTTCAATATTATTGATTGCATTTTCAATCAATTCTTCATAATTAAAATTATGTTCATATAGTAAACATTTATCTAAAGATGGATTAATAACAGGATGTTTTGGCAAAAAGATAGTACAACAATCTTCATATGGTAAAATACTTGTTTCGTATGTTCCTATTTTATTAGCAATTTCAATAATTTCTAATTTATCTAAACACGCAACAGGACGAATGACAGGTAAATTAGTAACATTATTTATAACAATCATACTATCTAATGTTTGACTAGCGACTTGTCCAATACTTTCACCATTGATAATTATTTTAAAATTTTTTCTTTTAGAATATTCACTAGCAATGCGATACATCATTCTTCGCATAATGGTTATAATATAATTATCTTTAACATTTTTATAAATTTCTTCTTGAATTTTAGTAAAAGGGACAATATGAACACGAATATTACCAGAATATTCATTTAAAATGGATGCTAATTTTAACACTTTATTTTTAGCTTCAATGCTTGTATGTGGTGGCGATTCAAAGTATAAACATTCAATATCAACGCCGCGTTTCAAAGCCAAATAACCAGCAACTGGTGAATCGATTCCACCACTTAACATTAATAAACCTTTTCCCTGAATTCCAACTGGATAACCACCAGCACCTTTTATTTCATCAATATATATAGCCGTTCCTTCCGGTCTTACTTCAATATTAATTGTAATATCAGGATTATGAACATCAACACGACATTCGATATTTTGTAAAACAAAACCACCAAAAATATTATTTAACTCCATCGTATGAATTGGAAATGTTTTATCAGCCCTTTTCGCATTAATTTTAAAAGTTTTAAATTCTTTATCTTTTAAAATTTCTAAAATTTGTTTTTTCATACTATCAATATTATTATCAACTTGATAACAAATTACTATACCATGAATACCAAAAACTTTTTGTAACTTTTTTACAACATTTTCTATATTATTATTTGTTTTTATATACATACGAACACGATCTTTTTTTATTTCAATTGCATCATCACATAATATATTTTTTATATTTTTTTCTAATGTTCTTATAAAAAAATTACGATTAGCTTTTTTAGTTGTCAATTCGCCATATTTAATTAAAATTAATTTATTCATAATACACCTCATTGCTACTATTATATCAATATTAATAAAAAGTAACAATAATAAATAATATTATATTTTTTATATAATATTTCTAATAATTCCAAACATTATTAATGAGATTAATAAAAAAATATAAACAATATTTGGTATTTTATAATAATTATCGTAGTTAATAACATAACAAACTTTACAGTAAATCATATATATTAAAAATAAAGGAAAAACTATAAATACAAATTGGTTATAATAAAAAGCACTGACTAAATCACCATGCAGCATAGCTATAAAATATCTAGTAATACCACACCCTGGACATAAATAACCTGTAAAAAAATTAAATAAGCAAACTACTTTTAGGTGAAAGATTGTATTTAAAAAGTAATATCCTATTAGTATAAGAAGAATAATCCCATACTCAGATATTACTTTTTTTAATCTTTGATTATCGATTTGCAAATTTATTAATATCCTGTTGAATTAAAACATAATTTACAATAGATAATCCAAAAATTGATAAAACTAGATATAATGCTGAATTATCTTTGATATCTTTACCATAAGTAGTTCCTGCTTCATACATTTTTTTACCCATTTTATAATTCCAATAAATCATATATATACCACATGTAACTAAAGAAAGTAAAATAGCCATTCCACCAGATGCAGTCTTTTCTTTTGATAAAGCATTTGATTCATTTGTCATTTTAACAAACCAATAAATACCGTAAATACCACAAGTTACAATTGATAATAAAATGCAACTAAGTATAGATCTTTCAAAAATGCCAAAATTTACAGTAGTAGTATTCGAAGTTGAAATATTAGGGTTATAATTTGGTGTAGGATTTGAATTTGTTTGATTAGGCATTGGTTGTGAATTTACACCATTTTGATTAACTGTTTGATTAAGATTACTTCCACAAGCAGGACAAACAGTATCACCTGCTTGAATTGGATTTCCACATTTTGGACAATTCATAACTATATTATTTAATATAAATTATAACACTCCGTTAAGAATACTGCAATAATTTTTTTAAAATAATCAAAAAACTCCAAAGTATTTACTTTAGAGTTTAATTTAATGTTTTTATAAATTAATTATTCTTTATCAAATTTTTCATGTAAATATTTAAATAACTTTTCATGTTCTATGGTATAAGGTACATATTCAGGATCAGCTGTTTTAAAAATTTGTTCTAGATATTCATAATATACATATTTAATATCTGTTAATTCTGTAAATTGTAATTTTGTATTTTCAACATCTAAATTTAATTTAACTAAAAATACATCATCGATAACATTTAAAACATGCTCTTTATAGGGTTGCCTTCTTTTCAAAGTAAATAAATATTCAATTTGTTGATCATCAACTTTTTGACCTAGTTCTTCTCTTAATTCGCGCTTAATAGCCATGATACTATCTTCACCACTTCGAACATGTCCAGCCACACTAATAGCCCATAAATTCGCATAAGTTTCTTTTTTAGGATGTCTTTTTTGAACTAAAATTTCCTTATTATCATTAATAATCCAAACATGGACTGTTTTATGATAATCTCCACTTTCATAAATTTCTTTTTTAGTTTTTACAACACCTGTTTTATTTCCATTTTTATCTAATACATCAATGTACTCCATTTTTAACCTCATCAAAAAAAGTAATATATAATTACTTTTTATCTTTCTATTTCATATAAACTAGATAATTTATTATATATGTCTGGTTCAACTTTATTTAATGTTTCAATAGTTAATTCTAATGATTTTTTATAATCTCCTTTATTAAATAATGTTTCTGAATAAGTTAATCTTTTATCTAATTCAACAGTATTACTACGATATCTATTACCGTAGACAATAGCCATTTCAGCAAATTTAGCAGATTTAATCATTTCTTTAGTTCTACTATAAATTTTTAAAACTAAGTCACGAGCCGTATCGACGCGAGTATTTAATACATCGATAGTGATTGGCTTTTTTGATAATTCTTTAACAATTTCTTTAATAGCAGCTTGAGCCTCACTCAATTCAACAAAATATGATTTAGGAATCGTTGGTAAATTATATTGACGCAAATAATTTTTTGAGTCTTTTAAAATTAGACGAATTTCTTCTAATTGTTGACGAGCTCTAACCTCATCTTCACGCATACTACCAATTTGATCTAAAACGACATCTAAACGTGATTCGATATTAGCAAGTCTAACAATTAAATTTTCTATTTCTTTCGTTAATTTTGAATAGGCAAAAGCATTGTTATTAGTATGTGAAATTAATACATTATAATCTTCATTTAAAGCATCAAAATCATTTTTAATATTATTTAATTCTTCCATATTTTCATCTGAAAGATCATATAAATTTTTAACATCATCGATAGAAGAAAATATTTCAGTTAATAAATCATTAATTTTAGATAATTTACTTTGCAATTTATCATTAGCTTCATCATAAACATTTTTAGTAACTTGTTCTTTTTCAAAATCAGCAAATAAATTTTCAAAATATTCATGTAAAACTTTAAGTTCAACTAAACTATCCTCTAAATCTAAGTTTTTTGCTCTCTCTAAAATATCGTCTATTTTTTTATAAGCCTCATCAATGTTATATTCGACATTCAAATAATCTAGAGGGAAACCTTTATCTGATAATTGTTGATATGTTTCACTTATTTCGATAATCTTTTTAGGCAAAATACTTGTCGCCATTAAAATAATCGAAGGCATTTCCGTTATAATTACTTCCATATGTTTTAACATATCGCTAATGGCGCTAACTAAATCACTAACTTCAGCATAATCATTATTTTCCATAATTAATTCAAATTTTTCAAAACTTTTAGCAATAATTTCAAATTGTTTTAAAACAGCATCAGCATAATCGCCATAACTTTCTTTTTCATTATTAAATTTTTGATATAATTCACGATAATGTGCTTTTAATTTAGTAATTAACGCTCTATTTTTTTCTTCGCTATTAGTAATATCTTTTATTTCTTTAAGAAGAAATTCGGAATTAGTTCTAACTTTATATATTTCCATTTCTAGTTTAGCAATTTTATACATAGTAGACTTATAGTCCATTTGTGATAGTGAATATTCAGCTTCGATTATCATATCAGTAATTCTTGGAATTTGAAAATTTTTAATATTTTCAAGTCTTTCTTTCCAATTATTATACATAACCTCCATTTTTTCACTTTTTAAATATGATTCAACTTTGGCTAATTCAGGAATAATTGGTGAACTGTCTAAAACATTTTTTTCAACTTCCAAATTGTTGATTAAATTTTTCATTTTTTTATTTTTGGAACTTTGTAATAAATTTAAGACAACGACAATAAGGATTATAGCAACTATAGTTAATGTAATAATCATTAAGGCTATTCCATCCATACTACCACCTCTATTATATATAATACCATACTTTTTTAAAAATTTTTCATTTTTTTTACATTTTTTGACGATTTTCGCATTTTTATAAGAATATTATTGGGTATTTGTACTTGACTAATCAAATAAAACATAATATAATATTGATTGCGTATTCATCTAGCAGCATTATTTTGAAAATTATAATGTGTTTGTTACCTTTGGGGTTATTGTGTACCTTTGGCTGCAAAGCGAAAATATTAAAACAAACACCCTATAGTTTGGCAAAATAAAAAGTTTGATGTCTAAGCATAATATGAAAGGAGAAGATTTATGGCAAGATATACAGGACCTATGTATAGAAAATCAAGAAGATATGGTTTTTCTATATTAGAAAATGGCAAAGAATTAGCTAAAAAACCTAGTATACCTGGACAACACGGTTCTAGCAAAGGAAAAAAATTATCTAACTACGGAACACAATTACAAGAAAAACAAAAAGTTAAATTTATGTATGGATTAACTGAAAAACAATTTAGAAAAACATTTGAAGAGGCTGGAAAACTTAAAGGTGTTCATGGTGAAGATTTCTTAAAATTACTTGAAAGTCGTCTAGATAATTTAGTTTATCGTATCGGTTTTTCAACTACAAGAAAAGGTGCTAGACAATTAGTTAATCATGGACATATTACAGTAAATGGTAAAAAAGTAAATATTCCATCTTACAAATGTAAGCCAGGTGATATCATTGCAGTTAAAGATAATGCTAAAGATATGGTAATTATCAAGTCATCATTAGAAAGCATTAATAATCGTGTTGAATTCATCACATACGATGAAAATAAAATGGCTGGTACTTATGTAAGATATCCTGAACGTAGCGAATTAAATGCTGATATCAATGAGTCATTAATTGTTGAATTCTACAATAGATAAAATCAGATTATTTCTGATTTTTTAT
>CANROQ010000022.1 GCA_947632295.1 uncultured Bacilli bacterium | reverse complement strand
TTGAACTATTTAATATAGTTCTTTTTTGTTGTTTTAATGTATTTTCTATGATATAATATTATAATATGATATTTATACTGATATGGAGGACTATATGAAGAAATTTAAAAATATATTTACAATTTGTTTTCTAAGTTTTTTTTCGTTTGCAAATAAAATTATGGCTGCCACACCATGTAAAACAGTGGTTGGAGGTAGGATAACTCAATTTATTATTGATTTATTTGATACAATTAAATGGGTTGCTTTAGTTTTAGGAATTGCTTTAGGAATGCTGGATTTTTTTAAAGCAATTACTGGTGGCAAGGATGATGCTCTTGCAAAAGCTGCTCAAAGATTTGCCAAAAGAATGATTGCTATAGTAATTTTATTTATTTTACCTGTTTTATTAAACTGGATATTGGAAATATCTGGTGTAGATCATGGAGGAACTTGCTTGGAATAGTAATGTCAGAAGAGAGTGATGTAAATGGATTTTTTATCTAGTGTTAGAAGCTTGTTTGCAACTGTAGATATTTTTATTGCTGGCATGATTAGTAAAATTTATTCACTAATCTTACAAGTTGCTGATGTTAATGTTATAAATAAAAATGTTGAAGATATAATTGAGCGTGTTTATGGTATTATTGGTCTATTTATGTTATTCAAATTGGTATTAGTTATAATTAATTATGTTATTAATCCTGATAAATCACAATCAGCTACTAAGCTAGTTACAAAAGTTATCGTGTCTTTGATTTTAATTCCAACTGTTCCTGCAATTTTTGATAAGGCATATCAGTTACAAAGTATAATTTTAAATGAAAATATTATTGGTAATATTATTTTGGGTGGAGCTAAACCCGAAGGTGAACTTTCAAATATAGGTGACGATGTTGCCTATTTAGTTTTTAGTAATTTTATAGATTATAATCGTGATGGAATTCTTGCACCTGTTTTTTCTGGATGTCCTAATATTTTTATAACTGAAGATGAAAATACAAAATTTATTTCCTCAGATTATTGTTGTGATGAGTTTTTAGGATGTCCTCAAGTACCTACTTGTGCATATTATTTATATTTTCCTACTATTTTTAAAGATGAATATGGAATGCCCGATGCTGATGGAAACTATCCTGATAGTCGTGATTTTTATTATTCATGCAAATCAGGTGACAAACTCGATGTCACAATCAAAGATAGTTGGACCATGCGTTGTGGCATTCGTGATGGCAAATATATATATGATTTAATTAAACAAGGACGAGATAATCGTTCTGTTTCGACAATTTTATCTAAGGAAATTATAACGGCAATCGAAGTCGATCCATTTTTTTACAAAGGAAATAATGGAAATGCTTGTAGTCCAAAAGCTGCTTTGAATGCTGATGGTGATTTTGTTTTTTCATATAATATTCCATTATCATCGATTGTTGGCATAATTGTAACTTTTTTATTGATTGTTATTTGTGTTGATATAGCAATTCGTACAATTAAATTAGCATTTTTACAAGTAATATCTCCAATACCAATTGTTTCTTATGTTGATGTTAATAGTAGTAGATTATTTAATAGTTGGTTAAAAGAGACAGTTACAACTTTTTTACAATTATTTATTCGATTAGCAGTTATTTTCTTTTCAATTTTATTGTTTAAACAATTAATTATTTCAAGTACTTCTAATAGTATAATTGTCAATGTATTTATTATTATTGGAATTTTATTATTTATGTTACAAATGCCTAAATTATTATGTGAATTATTTAATTTGAATAAAGAAAATGGTTTTTTAAGTTTAATTAAAAATATTGGAAAATTTGCAATTGGTAGTACTGCTATTGGTATTTCTTCAGTTGGTGGAATGGCCGCTAATGCTGCTGCTACTTCTGAAAATGTTAAAAACTTAAATAGTAGCATATCTAATGCTTCTAATAATTTTAAAAACTTAAAAACAAATTTAAGCAATGCAAATGGTGGATTAAACAAAATTAAAGTTGTTGGTTCGACTATAAAAGGTATAGGTAGTGTTGCTGGAAACATCGTCAAATTACCAGGTAGTATTATTGCCGGTGGTATTAGTTCTAGTGCAAGAACTGCTAAAAAATTAATGGATAATAAAGGAAATTATAAAACTGGAGACATTACTTCTAGCATTAATGAAAGCAGTATGAAACGTGTTGCTAGACAAAAAGGAATAAGTGGAATGACACAAAGTGATATTAAATCAGAAATTAAAGAATTAGAAACACGTCAAACAAATTTGGAATCTTCATATAATCAATCTCAAGATTATTTATCATTTAATTTAGCAAGTGAGAATAATTCTAGTGATATTAAAAAAGCATTCGAACAACAACATGATAATTATACTGCTTACGTTAGCGATATGACAGCCAGTGGAAATAGTTCACATATTATAAGTGAAGAGCAGTATAACAAATATGATGAATTATATTCAAAACAACGTTCTATGAATGATGAGATGGAAGAAATTAATGAAAGATTGAAATTATTAAATAGATATTTAAAGGAAAAATAATTATTAAAGTAATTGAATTGTAAATGTATTATATGATATAATAATATAATAATTGACACTGCTGAAAGGTGTGATAATGTGGGAATAGTTTTAGCAATATTAAATGTTTTAGCAACTTGGATTTTTGGTTTTATTGCTTTCATGATTAAATCATTATATAACTTAATTCTTTTATTAGCTGATATAAATTTACTTGAAAATAGTGCATTTGATAATATGAAAAATAATGTATTTGGCCTAATAGGTTTATTCATGCTATTTAAGTTAACATTTTCTGTTATTCAATATATTACTAATCCTGATAAACTTACTGATCAATCAACAGGAGCAGGTAAAATTTTAACAAAAGTTGTTGTTGTGTTAATTTTATTAGGAACAGTTAATAAAATTTTTTCAACTGCATTTGAATTACAAGGATTAATATTAGAGGATGCTGTGTTAGAAAGATTAATATTTGGTATTGATCATACAGATTCAGAACTTGGAAATGAGGAATCTAATACTATTGATCCTAAAATAGTTGGTGAAGTTAGGACTTCAACTTATTTATCTTATTCCATTCTAGCTCCTTTTGTAAATTTTAATACTGAAGCTGATATTTGGGGTGATGAGGCTGATACTAGTACTTGTACAGAATTTATTTCGGCGACAGATCCTTCAATTGAAGATGTTTGTGGTATGGTTAGCAGCGATTGTTATGAAAAAATGTTGGAGTGGGATCCTGATAAAACAAAAATCATGTGTCAGGGATTAAAAGAAAGAGATATTTACAAAACTTTAAGTAATGTGGCTATGATGCATATTGATAAAACAAATGTTCTTTCAATAGATGGCTTCTTTGGTTTAGTAGTAGGCGCTGTTTCGATTGTCGTATTAACAATTATTGCTGTTGGAGTAGCAATTAGGAGTGTTAAATTATCATTTTTGAATTTAATTGCGCCAATACCTATTATTACTTATATTGAGCCTAAGGAAAATTCTAATAGTATGTTTAATAAATGGGCTAAGGAAACTATTAAAACTTTCTTAGAATTGTTTATTAGATTGCTTTCATTCTATTTTGCTATATTGGTAATTACAAAAGTTTTGACATATGAGGGTGGTGTTCCCGGTTATTCTGGAAAAATATATAAATTTGTTGATCATCCTTTAGTAATTATATTTTTAATTATTGGTTGTTTCTTATTTGCTTTACAGCTTCCAAAATTAATTGAAAATTTATTTGGTAGTATGGGTGGATTTTCAAAAGATGCTAAAAGTACTGGTGCACTTGCAGCTGGAGTTGCAGGTATTGCAGGTGGTGTTATTGGTGGTGGAATTTCCAATGCTATTGGTACCGCTAAAAATATTAAAGATGCAAATAATGGACGTTTAGGTTTTGGTGGAGCAATACGGACAGGACTTGCGTCAGTAACCGGAGCAGTTGGTACTGGATTTAGATCATTGTCTGGCACAGCTAAAGGTTTTAAGAATTCTGGTGGAAATTTAGCTGGTGCTAAATGGAATGATATTGCTTCTAATGCAATTGCTAGAACTGGACAAATAAGAAATGCTCGTGCTGTTACTTATACCACAGCTGGTGGTAGGAATAGATCGGCTTATCCTGCGTTTTCACCTATAAAGAGAACTTATGGAAGGTTTGCTTCAATGGCAGGTATTAAAGATGAATATAGTGCGAGTGGTCGTATCAAAGGTGATATAAAGAACTTAGAAAATCAAATTCGTACTAAGCAAACACAAATTTCACAATCATCTAGTGATAGAATGGCTGCTTTACAACAATATAATAGTGCAAAGCATGAACATGAAATGCTTAAAAATAACGCACCAGCTATGGATACTTCAATGTTTAATGATTTAGGAGGTACTTTTGATTCTACTAATAATGATTATATGTTTGAGTTAGAAGGTGGAATAAAGAGAGCTTTAAAAGATATGTCTTATAATGATTACCATAGTTTATATACTTCTAAAAGAAAAGATTATCAAAACTTTTTAAATGCATCTGGATTGTCTCAAGCTGAAAAAGATCAAAAATTGTCCGATTTTGCTAGAAAGTTTGATATAGCAAATCAATCGACTTTTGCTGTTGAACGAAATAGAATTGAAGATACAATTTCTAAATATAATGAATATAATACAAGATTGACAAATGCTGCTAGAGAAGAAATGCATTGGGCTAGTGAATATCAAACTCAAAATACTACATATAATACATATCAACAACAACTTACTCAAATGAATAAGGATTTAGCTACATTGAATAAACAATCAGAAACTGTTAATAAAGCAGTTAATAAAAAATAATATAAGGAGGGGTTCTAGTGTATAATAATTTTCTTATACCGGCCAATTCAAAAAAATCGGCTTTGATTTTAGGTTTGTTTAAACCTATTGATATAGTTATTCTTTCGATTGGTGTCACAATTTCGTTTATTTTACTTTTGGCTTTACCTATCGAACAAATGACATATACCATAATAGCTTTAATACCAGGTGTATTTTGTGCCTTTTTGGTATTTCCTTTAGCTTATTATCATAATGTTAGAAAATTTATTGGAATTTTCTTTAAATACATTACATCTAGACAAAAATTTATATGGAAGGGTTGGTGTTATATAGATGAAGTCAACAAATTCAAAAAGTAAATATACAAACGAAGCTTTTGTACCTATTAAAAGTATTACAAATGGTATGATTATTTTGGATGATAATATGAAAGTATCTGGGGTTAAAATTCGTCCTAGAAATATTTTCATTTTAGAGCAAGAAGCTCAAGATATAATTATTTCCAATTTGAAAAATGTTTATAATATGATCGATTACGAATTTTGGATTATTGTTGCTGATAGACCAGTTGATATTCATGTTTATTTATCACAACTTCAACTTCTATATAATTCAGTTACTAGTCAAGCAAAACGTAAATTAATTACTCAAGATATTCAAAAAGCTAATATGTTTATGAACAACAATGTAGTTGATACTGAATATTTCCTATTATTTAAACATAAAGATATAGATGTAATTCAAAAGCGTATTAGAAATTTAATTAATAATTTTGCTAATGCAGGATTAACGACAATGCAAACATCAAATGATGATTTAAGAATGGTTTTGGATAATTTCTTAAACGGTGGACAAACTACGACATTTGGGACGGTGATGAGCGATGGATATTAAGAGTCAAATAGCGCCAAAAGGCTTAGAATTTAAAGCGGCTGATTTTATCATTAGTGATAAACATGCTTGTATAATGACAGTTGTATCTTATCCAAAATATATTGAACCAGGATATTTATCTTCACTTACAAGTATGTCAGGAATAAAGGTTGTTATAAAGCATATACCTTTACCTTTTGATATTTTACGTCGAATGCTAAATAAGGAAATAGCTGATTTAAAACAACGTTATCATGAAGAAAATGATAAAACAATTCAAGAGAGAATTAGACAAGATTATGAATCTTTGGAACAATTTATTTCACAAATTGCTGCTAGTCAGTCAAAAATATACGATTTTCAAATGCATATTATGATTACTGCTGATTCACAAGAGGAATTGACAACTAAAAAATTTCAAGTTAGAAATTATTTAGAAGCTATGGAATTAAAAGCATTTCCACTTCGTTTTGAACAAGATAAGGTATTAAAATCGATGATACCAATTTTCCCAAAGCAAGATATCGAGGAAAGAATTGGTACGCCAATTCCTACACCTACAATGGCAGCTATGTATCCATTTATATTTGATAGTATTAAAGATCCAGGGCTTTCAACTTTGCTTGGAGTGGATTTTTCTGGTGGTGTTATATTATTTAATCAATTTTTATTTCAAATTAAAAAGGAACATAATCGAAATAGTGCCAATTTGATTATTCTTGGTTCTACTGGTTCTGGAAAGTCAACGGCTGCAAAATTGATGATACGTTCACATATTCGAAATAATTGTCAAATTGTTATTATCGATCCTGAAGGTGAATTTGAAGAAATGGCTAATATGTATGAAGGCGATTTTATCGATTTGGGAAAAGGTGGAGAATATGGTATGATTAATCCACTTGAAGTTGTTTTAGATGCTGATGATGAAGAAGTAAAAGAAGGTTTAGGTTATACAGTATTAACTAGAACTTTACAAACAATAAAAGCATTCTTAAAATATTATGATCCTAGTATTGAAGAAGATGTACTTACAATGTTTAGTGAAGTCGTACAAGATACATATCGACGTTTTGGTATGAACTTTGATACGGATTTTACTAAATTTAAATCTGAAGATTATCCTACTTTTAGAGATGTGTATGCAACAATAAAGGGTAGAATTTTATCAATGCCTGAACAAAGCCACGAAAAAGATATTTTGGAAAAATTGGAAATTAAAATTAGACCTATTACAAAAGAATTAAAATATTATTTTGATGGTCATACTACTATTTCTTCAAATAGTCAATTTATTGTTTTTAACATTCGTGAACTTATGAATGCTGATACTAATATTAGAAATGCTTTATTCTTTAATATTTTAAAATATGCATGGGGTCTTACTTTAGATCGTTCAATAAATACAATACTAACTGTAGATGAAGCCCATGTATTACTTAGTGGAAATAATACGTTAGGTGCTGATTTCTTAGCGCAAATTCAAAGACGTGCTCGTAAATATAATACGGGAACAATTATCATTACACAACAACCTAGTGATTTTAGTGATCCAAACGTTATAACTCAAGGAAAAGCAATTTTTGATAATGCGTCATATTATTTAGTTATGGGATTAAAGAAACAAGCTGTTGATGATTTAGCTAAATTAATAGATTTAAATGAAAATGAAAAAGAAAGTATCAAAAGATATAATCAAGGTGAAGCTTTATTTGTATGTGGCAGTAGACGTATGCGTATAAATGTAGTTGTCACTGAACAAGAATTAGACTCATTTGGTAGTGGCGGAGGTTATTAATTACCAATATTGGTGGTGAGATAGATGGAACAAAATAACGATGAAAAAAAAGAATTAGCAAAAACAGGAGCAAAAGTTGCAATGAAGGCAGCTATGGCTCCTGTTAAAACAATGATTTTTGCTGCAATAGCAACAATATTACCTTATCTTTTAGTTGGAGTAGTAATTTTCATTGTTATTTTTTGTGTTTATCTTGGTACACTTGAACAAATCGATGAAGTTTTAGAAGATTCTACAAATTGGGGAGAGAGAATTGGTAATGCTGTTTCTTTATATGGATTTAAAACAAATGAAGAATTAGATAAAGATGAAGAAGGAAAATTCTTTTTTATGTTGGATTTATATAAAAAAGTTTTTGAATTTGATAATTACGAACTTAGTTTATTAACTCAAACTTTATTGTATGAAGGAAGTAATGAGGAAAGAATTTATTTAAGCGAAAAACCAGAAAATTATGATGAAAAAAATGATAATGATGATAAATATGATATTGACAATGATGAAGTGACACTGAAAGAGAATGAAGACAGCGAAGATAGCTTTTCACTTTGGAGCTTTATAAAAAATATTGTTACTAATTATCAACGAGGTTTTTTGACAAGTTATGCTGGTAATAGTCCATATTTAAAAGCTAATAAAAATTTATTAGTTAATGCAGCTGCTTTAAAAAAATGTCAATCTGAAACAAATGGAGTTAGAAAAAATGAAAAACAATGTTATAAAGGTTATTTAGTCGCTGATTTTAATGTTGCTACTGATTATATGATTGATCAAGGTGAAATAGAGAGTGATGTGGAAGAAGGTTATTTAGTTTTACGTAATGATTTTTTAGGTGAATCTAAAGCTATTAGAAATGAGGTAGCTGATTTGAGCAATTCAATTTTGGGTAAAATCAGTGGTTTTACGATTTTATCTAGTATAACAAGAAAATTTACAGATTTTGAGGAAAGTATGCGTAATTCTTTTACTTTAGCAATATATGGTAAATTGGCGTCAAAAGATGATAAACATTATTATTATGATGGATATATTGTAAATAATTTAAAAGAGGAATACAAAGTTACTAGAAATGATGAATATGATAGTCCATTCAAATCTCTTGAAGATCTATTAGGAATTTTTGATAAAGATATTGTGGAAAAAGAACAAAAAAATCGAAAAGAAACAGCGAATGAAATTATTGATGCAGCTGAAGTTTATCGTGATTTAACATATGGTCCAGATAATGAAGGAAAAAAGGATAATTTTGATATAGTTACTTCTGAAAAAAATTCAATGGTTACAGTTAAAATTAATGGTGAAGATGTCAGTATTAGTTTTGAAGATTATGTTAGTTTATTATTATTGCAAAAATATGGAGATAGTATATTTGATAAAGATAAATCTATTTTAGAGGCTGTTACTGTTCAAGCAAGAACTGATGCATATAAAAATGCAACTGTAAATGGTAGTTCACTTAATTATACTGATAATCGAGATTTTTCACAAGCTTATGAAGTTTATTCAAATTTAACATCAAAACAAAAATCTGATTTAAAAAATGCATTGTCAAATACTACAGGGAAGGTTATTAAGGATGCAAATGGAAATTTAAATAGTAATTTTGATTTAAATATTGAAGTTGATGTTGATGATGGAAAAACATATGAAGATGTAATTAATGCTCAAGGTGGAAATGTTGAAAATAAAAATATAACTGGTTCACCTTTTCCAAGTATAGATAATCTTCGTAATTATTTATCTGCTATTTATGGTTACGATCCTACCGATACTGTTCATAGACAAGGTCATGGTGGTGTTGATATCGGATTAGGCGCTGGGACTAATGTTTATGCAGCTTCTAGCGGTAAAGTAATTGCATCGTATAATTCTTGTCCATATGGTTATTTAGGGAGCAATTGTGGACCACTTGGTTATCATGGGTTTGGAAATATTGTCGTTGTTGAAAGTTATGATTCTCAAGGTCTTCCTTATTATACTTATTATGGTCATATGCTAGCTGGTTCAGTTGGTGTTAATGTTGGTGATGTTATTGAGTCTGGACAAAATATAGGTCAAATTGGTTCTAGTGGCGATTCAAACGGATATCACTTACATTTTGAGGTAAGATATGGTGGAAATGATAAACTTAATCGAGTTGATCCACTTGAATTTTATGGATTATGAGGTGAAAAATGAAAAACTTTATAAAAATGTTACTTTCATGTTTGTTTATATTTTTATATTGTGGTTGTTCAATTAATTATAATTTAACTGTAACAAATAACAAGAAGATTATTGAAAATGCAATTGTTATTGATAGTAATGATACGATATTAAAATATAATAATTCAGTTCTTGATTTTTTAACTAATCAACAAAGTGGTATCAAGGAAATTGGTTATGATGTTGATATTATAAATGGCGATGTTGAGTCTGGGTTAATAATTACTAATAAGTATGATAATTTTAATTCATATATTAATAGTGAATATTTTAAGAAATTATTTGAAAAAGCAAATACTACATATAATAATGGGTTGTTTACTTTTGAAACTAGTGGTGAATATTATAGAAATGATGTTTTTTCAGTTGATTTATCTAAACATTTTCTATATAATTTAGATGAAATTAATGTAAATATAAAATTTTATAATGTGGTAGAGTCTCATAATGCTGATAAAGTTGATGAGGCAAATAATATATATACTTGGGTTTTAAAAAAGGATGATTCATATCGTAATATTTCTTTTAAATTGCAAGATAAAATTAGATATGATGTTATGTCCAAAGAATTATTTAAAAAGTATAAGTTATTATTTGTAGTAATAATAGTCATCATTATATTAATTGTATTTGGAATTTTTAAATTGATGAATATAATCAA
>CANROQ010000021.1 GCA_947632295.1 uncultured Bacilli bacterium | reverse complement strand
TTAGCAAGATGGTGTGCGATATTTTTATCGCAAGATGAAAAAGAATTAAGAAAGTTATTAGGTGATGGATTTATGGACAAAGATACAAGTGAAAAATTAGTACAAGAGATCGATGATTTATCAAGTGATGATGAGTATATCGAATTATATACTGACTTACCACGCAAAGAAATGGAGAAGAATACTTTAATTGGCGAAGCAAAACTCGAAGGTTACAATAGTGGTAAAAATGATGGTAAACATGAAAAAACAATCGAAATTGTTAAAAAAATGTTAAATAAAAATATTGATATTGATTTAATTGTTCAAATTACAGGTTTAACAATAGACGAAATTAAAACTTTAAAATAGATTATTATTTTAAAGTTTTTTTCTTAAAATTAAATAGGAAATAGATATTCTTTATTTTAATACTTTGTGCTATAATTTATATTGTAAATATTTGATTGGAGTAGTATTATGAAAAAGAATTTAAAGAAAATATTAAACTATAATTTAAAAACATTACTTGGTTTTGAGATTATTTATAAACTTATTACAACCATTATTTTTATTCCTCTTTTTTTATCCATTTTTAAATTAATTACGAAAATTAGTGGTTATAGTTATTTAACATTTGAAAATATTGTTTCGTTTTTATTTAATCCAATAACACTTATTTTTCTTTTAATTTTATTTATATTAATGACTTTTTATACTATTATTGACATTAGCGCTATTATAATTATATTAGATAGTTCTTATCAAAATATAAAAATAACTATTAAAGATGCCTTTATTATAGCATGTCAAAAATCATTAAAAATTTTCAAGAAAAAAAATTTATTATTTCCATTTTTTATACTATTTTTAATTCCATTTTTAAATATTGGAATATCATCGGGATTTATATCAACAATATCGATTCCCGAATTTATTGTTGATTATATAAATCACAATTGGCTATTATCGATATTATATTCAGGTTTAATAATTTTTCTTGCTATTCTTTTATTTAGATGGTTATATTCTATTCATTATTTTGTACTTGAAAATTGTAATTTTAAAGAAGCAAGGGTCAAAAGTATTAAGTTAGGTCATAAAAATAATGTTAAAGATTTTCTTAAAATAATTACCACTCAAATTATAATTGCGTTTTTATATATTATATTTATATTATTAGGAATTTTATTTATAAGTTTACTTTATAAAATATTTGGTAAGATAAATATTTTTGAGAGTTTATCAATTACAATTGTTTGGCTTTTAGTGGCATTTTCTTTTATTGTTATGACGCTTTTATCGACGCCAATTAGTTACGCTATTATTAGTTGTTTATATTATGAACATAAAGAACAAAAGAAAGAAAAAATCAATCATATAAAAGTTAACATAAGGAATAAAGAAAAAATAAATAAAAAATTCCAAGTATTAAAATATGTAATTGCCATTCTAATATTATTTAGTGGAACATTATTTACATATTCAGTTATTAATAATAAATATGATTTAAATATTGAATATGTGAGGGTAATGGAAGTAACAGCGCATCGTGGTGCATCTGTTAAATATCCTGAAAATACGATGAGTGCTTTTGTTGGTGCCAAAGAATTAGGTGCTGATTGGATTGAATTGGATGTCCAACAAACTAAAGATAAAAAATTAATTGTTTTACATGATACTAATTTAAAAAGAACAACTGGTGTAAATAAAAATACTTGGGATATTACATATGATGAGGTAAAAAAATTAGATGCTGGCAGTTTCTTTGATGAAAAATATAAAGATGAAAGAATACCTTTATTAGACGAGGTAATCGAATTTGCTAAAAATAATAATATTAAGCTTAATATTGAATTAAAACCAACTGGCAATGAGATCGATTTTGAAAAATCAGTAGTAGATCTTATTAAAAAATATAATTTTGAAAATTTTTGTGTTATTACCTCACAAGTTTATGATGTGTTAGAAAATGTAAAAAAATATGATAAAAATGTTAAAACTGTTTATGTTATGAGTTTAGCATATGGTGATATTATGAAACTTGATGCGGCTGATAGTTTCAGTATCGAAGCGTCAAGTATAAATAAAAAATTAGTTAAAAAAGTTCATAATGCTGGTAAGGAATTATATGCTTGGACTGTCAATACTAAAGAAAGTATCAATGCGATGATAAGTTTAAATGTCGATAATATTATTACTGATAATATTACTTTGGCTAAAGATACAATTTATGAAAGTAAAACGAGTAATATTATTCAAGAATATGTTAAAACAGTTAATAAGTTATTAAAATAGTATATATTTTCTATTCATATTAATAAAATCCCAATCTAATTTATATTAGGTTGGGATTTATTTTTTTAACTATTATTTACTTGTTTATTCATTTCTAAAATCAATTTATTTATTAAACTAGTATCATGAACAATTTCTAATGTGTCATTATTTTTTAATGCAAAAATCATATTGGAGTTATCATTAATATCAACTAAATATAAGTATTCTTTTTCTTCATAGATAATATTAGAAATTACAGCATATGAACAATTATCACTTAAATCTAAAACAGTACCAATATTATACATATTATATACTCCTTCCATGTTCCATAATTTGATCATCTGGGATGTATTCTAACATACTATTATTATCAGTATTTGACAATTCTTTGTCTATTGCGCGTTGCATATTTCTAATTTCTCTTAAATTTTCAATTTTTTTAGTAAAAGCACTAAATATGTTTAATCGATTTTGTTGATTACCTGCCATTGCATTTAATTGTTGTCTACTTTTTCGCCATTCCTTTAAACTATGAACAGCATTTTTAGCCGAAAATGCACTAATTAGTCCAGCAATACATCCAACTGGTCCAGTTGTTGAAACGAATTCTTTAAGATTATCAAACGATAAATATTCATTCATTGGTCCAAATACAGTTCTAACATAGTTTTGCATATATTCTATAGCATTTCCAGCTAAACTTGTTGACTCAGGATTCATTATAAAATTTTGATAATTTGTTTGCATTTCTGATACCATATTAGGTAATCCTAATTTTTGGACAGCTACTTGTGCAAATGACATGCATACTAATGATCCAACACCACAAACTACAGCATTAGCAGCAGCTTTACGTCTAGATTCAGTTAAATTGTCATTTATATTTCTTATTTGTAAGGTTTCGTTTTGATTTTGTCTTGCTAGTGATTCTAAAATAAGTTGTTGTTGCAATTCTAAATCTCTACGAATTTCATAAAGTTCATCATTACTAATTTCTTCATTTAAATTTTCTTTGTTTTGTTCATTTTCCATATAAATATCACTCCTTAAGTATATTAAATCAAAAAAAGTGTGTAAATGCAATAAAATTAAAAATTATTTACAAATTTTGACAAACTGAGAAAAAATATAATACTGATGAATTAATGATTTACAAATTCATCAATTTACTAATCAGTATTATACGTGATATAATGCTATTTAGTAGAGAAATATAATATGTCTAAAATTAATAGATATTTAGACATTATAACGAACAATTTGAAATGGAAGATATCGCTATGCAAAATAATATTCTAAAATCTTATAAAAATAATAATATAATCGTAATATTTTCAATTATTACTTTACTATTTTTTTCTTTAGGTTTCATTTTAGCCAAAAATAAAGAAAAAGAATGTCAAAAATTTTTAGATAATAAAATTACAAGTAATCAGTATGTTTATATTGAAATTACAAAGCCACCAATTCCTTTTAAAGTAACACTAAATGGTAGCAGTTCACAAAATTTTTATATTTTGAGTAATTCCAAACATTATTATATTGCTAAAATGTCGTTACATACATATACAAAATTAATGACAAATTATAAAAAAAATAAGGAAGATTTTTCTTTTAAATTTGAAGGTACAACTAAAAATATTTATGAAACTTTGAAGAAAACTTCAATTAAAGTTTTAAATGAAACAAATCAAGAAGAATTATTGACTAATTCTAATTATGACAATTATATTGGTGAATTTTATATAGATGGTTTTCAAAATCCAAGTTTTGATATAAAACTAATCTTTTATTTGCTTGGTACTTTCTTTTTTGTTTTAACAATTATTTTATTGATTGAATATTTTAATGCATCTAGAAATTTAAAAAAGATACTTCAAAAATATAGTCGAGAGGAATTAGAGAAAGAATTAGGTGATAAAAGTACAATATCTTATAGAGAATCAGGAACTTATTTTACCCGTAAATATTTAATTTCTAATGTCAGTGGTTTTAAAGTAATTCCTTATCAAGATATTTGTTGGACATATATTTTAAAAAGTAAAACTAAAGGTGTTACTATCGGTAAGCAGGTCATGATTAGAACTAAAGATAATAAAATTTATTCTATAGCCTTTTCTCAAAATGAAAAATTGTTAAGAGAAATAATTAAAAAAATATATGAAAAGAATAATAACATTTTAATAGATTTTACAAATGATAATTTAGAAAAATATAAAGAAATGATTAAAATAAAATAACAATTATTGAAGAGTTGATAAGTATGATTTTAAACGTAAGTGGTCGAACTGATATCGTGGCCTTTTATAGCGAGTGGTTCATGAATCGTTATCATGAAGGGTTTGTCGATGTTAGAAATCCTTTTAATCCTAATTTAGTTAGTCGTATTAATTTTGATAATGTTGATGCGATTCTTTTTTGTACGAAAAATCCTATTCCGATTATTAAGTATTTAAAAGAAATTGAAAAACCGATTATTTTCTATGTCACACTAACTCCTTATAAAAATGATATCGAACCTAATGTTCCACCAAAAGGAAAAATTATTGAAGCAATTAAGCAAATATCAAAAATAATTGGAATAGATAATTTATATATAAGATATGATCCAATTTTATTAAATTCTAAATATAATATTGAATATCATAAAAAGGCTTTTCAAAACATGTGTACATTATTAGATGGTTATGTAAAACAAATTATTGTTTCATTTGTCGATGATTATAAAAATGTACGTAAAAATTTTAATGTTTTAAAATTACAAGAGTTTACAAAAGAAATTTATAAAGAAATAGGTCTTTGCTTTAGCGAGAGCGCTAAAAAACATGGCATGACTGTTCAAACTTGTTGCGAAGAAGAAAATTTAGGTGAATACGGATTTAAAGTTTCCGATTGCCTTTCACATGAATTAGCCTATAAAATAACTAAGAAAACTTATAAAACTTGGATGGCTCGTGGTAAAAAATGCAAATGTGTTCAAATGGTCGATATTGGTGTATATAATTCATGTAAGCATTTTTGTAAATATTGTTACGCTAATTATGACGAAAAACAAGTTAATCAAAATTTTTTAAATCATAATCCAAAGTCATCTTTATTAATTGGCGAATTAAAAAGCGATGATATTATAAAAGAAAGAATAATGTAAAATTTTAAATTATATGAAAACTCGATAATGAGTTTTTTTTGTTAAATTTTAATAAAAAAAAGGATTTTAAACTTTTACTTCCTATATTTATAATAGGAGGTGATTTTTTTGAAGTTATTTTTAATTTTACAATTATTATTTAATTTTCATAATCATATTTTAAATGATTTTATCGATAATATACCAGTTTATAAATATAGAGAAATGAAAGAAATTAGATATATTTATTTTTATGATTTTGCTAATTTCGATATCGATAATATTGAAATATATGCTGGTAGTCAAAAAATTACTTTTGATTATGAATTAACTAATTATTATAAAATAGATTTAAATAATTATTATCCATTATCATGTCTTATTATTTATAATAATCAAGATAATACTTCATTTTCGGTAAAATATAATGATGAAGATAATTTTAATGCCAAATCTTTTGCGTATTTAGATGTTACTGGTTATAAAAATTTAATTACGATTGATGATTTAATCATCGATGAACCAAAATGGTCTAATATTATCTATTCACATAAAAAGTTAATAGAGAATAAAACTTTAATAGAAGTAAATTAAAAAAAATGTAGAATTAAAATAAATTCTAGTTTTGTCGAATTTGTATAATTCCAAAAAATTGTGTGCTACATTAATATAGCGAGGTGATATATGTTAGATATAGAAACAGAATTTAGACGTGGTATACTATTTATTAGATTAAAGGGAATTTTGGACAAAAGAACAGTCAAGATTTTAAATGAAAATGTTACAAATTTAATTGAAGAAAATGGCTTTAAAAATATTGTTTTTAATATTGAAAATTTAAATTATATCGATATTAAAGGTATAAGTACATTATTCTATAATTATGAACTTTTAAAAAATAATCATGGTAAGTTAATGGTATGTGGAATAGTTAATGAACAAGTGCGAAAAAAATTAAAAAATAGTCGTTTACTTAATTATGCAAGTGAAATAAATAATGAATTAGCGGCACTACAATTACTTAATGTTTAAGGGAGGATAAATGGATAAAAGTTTAGAAGAAATAATCGAAGAAAATAAAAATTTGATTTATTCTATCTCCCATTATTTTGAAAATTATCCTAATAAAGAAGATTTATTTCAAGTAGGTGTAATGGGTTTAATTACGGCCTATAAAAATTATGATGCTAGTTTTAATAATAAATTTACGACTTATGCTTATACATATATATTAGGTGAAATGAAAAAATTTGTAAGAGAAGATAAAGGAATCAAAATTAGTCGTGAAATAACGAAGTTAAATCTACAAATTGAAAAAGCAACTATTTTGCTAGCACAAAAATTAATGCGACAACCTACCATTCCAGAAATAGCCAATTATTTAGAAATCGATGAATATTTTATTGCTGAAGCCATAAAGTCAGTTAATGCTGTTCAAAGTTTAGATGAACCTTTAAATGATAATGGAAAACAAATTACCTTGTACGATACGATTAGTGAAAAGAGAAATAGTGAACTTGATGATTTAATTGCGCTTAGAAATGAATTAGCCAAGTTGCCAGATTTGGAGAGAAATTTAATTGTCCAAAGATATTTAAATGATATGACCCAAACTGAAACGGCTAAAGTTTTAGGTATGACGCAAGTTCAAGTTTCTAGAAAAGAACAAAAAGTTTTAATGAAATTAAAAGACAAACTAGTTGCTTAGTTTGTTTTTTGTATATTATTAAAAAATTCTTTCATAATAAAGTTAGAGGAGGAATTTTATGGAAAAAAATAAATATAAACAGTTAGTTGATAAACATACACCAAAAGAAAATCGTATGTATAATGGTATGATTGCGTTTTTATCAGGTGGACTTATGGGTGTTCTTGGGCAATTTATTTTACAATTGTATTCTTATTTTTTAGATATTCCAACTAAAGAGGCTGGAACTTATATGATTATTACTCTTATTTTTATTGGTTGCCTGCTTACATGTTTTGGTTTTTTCGATAAATGGGTTAACTTTTGTAAAGCCGGACTTTTTATACCGATAACAGGATTTGCTCATGCGATGATGAGTGCTGCTTTGGACTATAAAAAGGAAGGATTAGTTACTGGTATTGGTGCTAGTATGTTTAAATTAAGTGGTGCTGTAATTATTTTTGGTGTTGTTAGTGCTTATGTATTTGGACTTTTAAGACTTATAATTTTTGGAGGTTAATATGACGATAAAATTTGATAATGTATATATTAATGATACTGGTACAGTAACCGGTCCATACGAAAAAAATGGACCATTACAAAGTTATTTTGATAAAAGTTATAATGATTTTTATTTTGGACTTAAAACTTGGGAACAAGCCGAATCAAAATTAATTGAAGATTCTATCGATATTTTGCTAAATAAATTAGGTCGAACACGTTTTGATATCGATTTACATATATCTGGTGATTTGATGAATCAATTGACATCTTCTAATTATGCTGCTAGTAAATTAGGTATACCATATTTAGGTGTTTATAATGCTTGTGCTACTAGTACAGAAGGGCTTATTATTGGTTCTTCTTTAGTTGATAAAAAAATTATAAAAAATTGTATATGTTCTGTTTCATCACATAATAATGCGGCTGAAAAACAATTTCGCTATCCTGTTGAATATGGTGGACCAAAACGAAAAACGACGACATTTACAACAACTGGTGGGGCTAGTGCTTATTTATCTAGTGATAAAAAAGGTATTCGCGTTGAAAGTGGAACTATCGGTAGTGTAATCGATATGGGAATTAAAGATGTCTATCATATGGGAGCCGTTATGGCACCAGCGGCTGCACAAACGATTTATGAACATTTGCGTGATACTAAAAGAGAAATAGATTATTATGATTTAATATTAACAGGTGATTTAGGTATATATGGTAAAAAAATTTTAAAAGAATATATGGAAACTGAATATAATATTAAATTAAAAAATTATGATGATACTGCTTGTATGATTTTTGATTTAGATAACCAACCAGTATATGCTGGAGCAAGTGGTCCTGCTTGTGCACCACTAGTTACTTATGGTTACATTTTTAATAAAATGCGTAAAAAAGAAATAACGCGTGTTTTATTAGTTGCAACAGGTGCTTTAATGTCCCCAACGCTTGTTAATGAAAAAATGACAATTCCAAGTATTGCCCATGCGATTAGTTTGGAGGTAATAGAATGATTTATGTAAACGCATTTATATTTGCCGGTATTGTTTGCTTAATTGGTCAAATGATTTTAGATAATACCAAACTTACACCGGGACATATTACAGCATTATTTGTAGTACTTGGTGCTTTCTTAGATTTATTTAATATTTATGACAATTTCGTTTTATGGGCAGGTGGTGGAGCCTTAGTACCAATTACTAGTTTTGGACATTTACTAATACATGGTGCTTTAGAAAAAGCCTCTGAATTTGGTTTTATGGGACTTGCTATGGGCATGTTTGACCTAACATCGTCAGGAATTATTTCAGCTATCGTTATTTCCTTCTTTTTATCCTTAATATTTAATCCTAAAGATTAAGATGAAATATTTAAAATATATATTATTTACATTTATAATTATCAGTATTTTATCTATTTTTAATAATGAAAATGCTACTATCTTATTAGGAGTAAATAGTGAAAATAATTTACTTGATTTAAAAAATCCCTCAATTATAACAAAAAATAATGTTTCGACATTTAAAGCCTTATTAGTAAATAATATCGATAAAGAAATCTATATTAAAAGTGTTGATATAATTGTCAAAGATAGTGAACAAAATACTATTTGTACATTTAATATTAAATTAACAAAAACATTAGAAATTGGCGATAAAATTAATATTGAAAAAAAGATTAATTATGATTTATCTAACGCAATATCATTCGATTATGCAATAAACAGTTAAAAACTGTTTTTTTTGTTGCAAAAATATAAATTAATGTTATAATAAAATAACTTGTAAAAAGTTTAAAACGATAAGAAAGTAATTAAAAACTTTCTTTTTAAATTTAGATATTGTATAATGTTAAAAGAAAGCGTTGTGTTGTTATGGAACTTCTAGATAGAATCAAAGATCCAACTGATATTAAAAAGATGTCGTTAGATGAATTAGAACAATTATCGATTGAGTTAAGAGAATTTTTAATCGATAATATATCTAAAACAGGTGGGCATTTAGCACCAAATCTTGGTATTGTTGAATTAACTATTGCTTTGTTAAAAAATTTTGATTTTACTAAAGATAAAATTGTTTTTGATGTTGGTCATCAAAGTTATATTTATAAAATTTTAACCGATAGAAAAGATAAATTTCATACTTTAAGACAATATAGTGGTATTAGTGGTTTTCCAAAAAGAGATGAAAGTAAATATGACTTTTTTGATACTGGTCATAGTAGTAATTCGATCTCGGCTAGTTTAGGCATGGCTCGGGCTAGAGATTTAAAAGGTGAAAACTATAATATTGTTTCTGTTATTGGTGATGGTGCTTTTACCGGTGGCATGGTTTATGAAGCTTTAAATGATTTAGGTTTTAATCACAGTAAAATGTTAATTATTTTAAATGATAATCAAATGAGTATTTCTGCTAATGTCGGTGGTCTTTCTAAATATCTTAATAAAGTAAGATTGACACCATCTTATAATAAGTTAAAACAAAAAGTTCATTATGAATTAGATAAAAAAAATAGTAATCGTCTAGTTAGAACAGCAAGAAAAATAAAAAATAGTATTAAAAATTTATTTTTTAATCCTATGTTTTTTGAAAATTTAGGTGTACGTTATATTGGACCTGTCGATGGTAATAATATCAAAGATTTAAATAAAATTTTAAATAAAGTTAAGGACATAAATGATCCTATTGTGCTACACGTTATTACAACTAAAGGACTAGGGTATTTACCTGCTTTACAAAATCCTGATCAATATCATGCTGTATCAAGTTTTGATATTAAAACAGGCAATATTAAATCC